>NZ_VEKZ01000118.1:0-2460 GCF_007681465.1 Siminovitchia fortis | reverse complement strand
GTAAGCGTCAAATAAAACACACATTCTATTCATAGGTCAGCCGTGGGATAATCTTCTTAGAAATTATTCGGGAGGTTTTGCGATGACCTTAAAAGACAAAAGAATAGAATGGAAAGCCAGATATTATGCTTGGAAAGAGAGTGGACAGAGTGTAGCGAAATGGTGCCGGGATCAGGAAATACAAGTCCACCAAATGTATTATTGGGTGCGACAGTTTAAGCGCGGCGGTGGTAGTGAAGAAACTTCTGCCCAGACACAGTGGCTGACCGTTCAGGTGGATGAAGAAGCATTGCCTTCTTCAGGACAAGGGCCTATCCTGCTACACTTTGGTGCGATATCAGTGGAAGTACGAACAGGAGCCAATATGGGCTTATTGTCCGATGTTGTTCATGTGCTGCAGAGCCAATGTTGACCAATTCGCAGGTTGAACGAGTCTATCTGGCACGTGGCAGCACAGACCTCCGCAAATCGATTGATGGACTGGCCGTCATTGTCCAGGAGTGCTTTGAGCTCGATCCCTTCTCCCCCTGCTTATTTGTGTTCTGTAATCGGAAACGCGACAAGCTGAAAATCCTCCAGTGGGAACATAACGGCTTCTGGCTTCATTACCGGCGGCTGGAAAGAGGGACTTTCCACTGGCCGTCGGATAATGATGCGGCGCCCATGAACATCAGTCCGCGCCAGCTGCGCTGGCTGCTGGATGGCTTACCCCTTGAACAAAAACAGGCACACGGTGAGGTAACAGCCCGGACCATTATATAGAAATGTGAAATATACAAATACGGGAATCCGGCTAGGCAAGCCGGGTTCTTTTCCGTATACTGGATGTATGGAAAAGACAGCGCAAACTTCAAAGGGTACAATTGAATATTACCAAGCGCTCAACGAGAAGCTCGAAATGGAAAAGGAAGAGTTGCAGGCAAAGCTAAGATGGTATGAAGAGCAATTTCGTCTTAGCCAGCAGCGCAGATTCGGGGCTTCCAGCGAGAAGACGACCCCGGACCAGATTTCTCTTTTCAATGAAGCCGAGGTTACAGCTGACCCGGCGGTTGAAGAGCCAACAATCGAGACGGTTACATATAAACGCAAAAAACAGCGTGGCCAACGTGAACGTATGCTTGAGAACCTGCCTACAGAGACGATCAACTATCGTTTATCTGATGAGGAGCAGGTCTGTTCGTGTTGCGGCGGCGCGATGCACGAAATGAGCACAGAAGTACGCAAAGAACTGAAAATCATTCCTGCGCAAGTCAAAGTGGTCGAGCATGTACGCCACGTATATAGTTGCCGCCACTGCGAGCGTAATGAGTTGGAAACACCTATCGTAACAGCAAAAATGCCGGAGTCTGTTTATCCGGGTAGTTTGGCGTCCCCTTCAGCAATGGCTTATACCATGACGCAGAAATATGTTGAAAGCATGCCCCTGTACCGCCAGGAGAAACACTTGGAGCGCTTCGGGGTGTCCATTTCACGCCAAACGCTGGCCAATTGGATGATATATGGGGCAGAAACCTGGCTTAGCCCAATTTATGAGGAGATGCATGCGAACCTTCTGGAGAAGGATCGTCTGCATGCGGATGAAACCACTCTGCAAGTCCTATCCGAGCCGGAACGTCCTGCATCGTCGACTTCCTATATCTGGCTTTACCGCACCGGGCGTGAAGATACACCTATCGTCTTATATGATTACCAGCAAACCCGTGCAGGCAAACACCCGCGCCGTTTTTTGGATGGCTTCCAAGGATATATGCATGTGGACGGGTATGCCGGTTACAATGGCATCTCTGGTGTGAAGCTGGTCGGGTGCTGGGCACATGCCCGCCGGAAATTCACCGAGGCCCTGCAGGCACTGCCTGAATCCGCGAGCACTTCCGCAGTCAAAGCAAAGGAAGGCTTGGCCTATTGTAATCGACTGTTTGAAATCGAGCGCAACCTCAAGGATGTAAGTCCGCAAGAGCGCCATGAAGCGCGACAGGAACTCAGCCAACCAGTGCTGGAGGCTTTTTTGGTATGGCTTAAAGAGCAAACGCCGCGCGTACTGCCAAAAAGTGCACTTGGCCAAGCCATCAAATATTGCCGTAACCAATGGGACCGATTAGTGGTATTTTTAGAGGACGGACATTTGGAGATTGATAACAATCGCGGGGAACGGTCTATCAAGCCTTTTGTGATTGGCCGCAAAAACTGGCTGTTTAGCAACACCGCAAAAGGAGCCAAGTCCAGTGCGATTATCTATAGTGTTGTGGAGACAGCCAAGGAAAACGGATTGAATCCGTTTAACTACCTTAGCTATCTATTTCAGGAGCTTCCCAATATCGATACGACGGATAAAGAAAAATTGGCTGAATACCTGCCATGGTCATCGACACTCCCGCAGGACTGCCGTGTTCCTAATAAATCTAAATAAAGCATAAATCAAATCCCCATCTGAAAACAGGTGGGGATTATTTGACGCTTACG
>NZ_VEKZ01000117.1:0-2480 GCF_007681465.1 Siminovitchia fortis | reverse complement strand
TTGTAACTGCTAAGCTAAATTGAACAGTTTTTGCTCGATAGAAATGAACACTTTCCGCCCATATTCCCTCCCATCAGTTAAACTAGGAAAAGTATGAAATAGCTGATGTAACGGAGGATCGGGAAGGTGCTGAAACTAGAAGTGATTGTGGAGGTTCATCAATTGAAAAGGCAGGGCTTTAAAGTCGCAGCCATTGCCAGGAAGTGCAATCTATCAAGGACAACTGTTTATCAATATCTTGAAAAGGATTTCGAAGAGGCCTACAAGTGGACGGAGGAATTAAAGACAAGACACCGGAAGCTGGATCCTTATCAGGATCAAATGCTGGGCTGGCTAAAAGAGCACCCGGATTTATCAGCCTCTCAAATTTCAGATTGGCTGGAGGAACGCTGTAAGTTCAAAAATGTCGGGGACAGCACTGTGCGCACCTATGTGAGGGAGTTGCGGGAAAAATATCATATCCCAAAATCACTCGTGTTCCGGAGTTATGAAGCCGTAGAGGAATTACCCAAAGGGAAACAGATGCAGGTGGATTTTGGAGAAATGAAAGTGAAAACCTTTGAGGGAAAAGTCATCAAACTATATGCGATCGCCTTCGTCCTCTCCCACTCACGTTTCAAATATGCCGAGTGGCAGGAACGTCCATTTACTACCCGGGATGTCCTGCGTTGTCATGAGAAGGCGTTTGAGTACTATGGCGGGATGACGGAAGAGATTGTCTATGACCAGGACAAGTTGATGACAGTCAGTGAAAATGGGGGCGATATTATCTATACGGAAGAGTTCCAGGCATACAGGCAGCAGAAAGGATTCCGTATCTATCTGTGCCGGGCTGCAGACCCGGAATCAAAAGGAAAGATTGAGAATGTGGTGAAATTCATTAAAGGGAATTTCGCGAAGAATCGGGTATTCCACCAGATAGATACCTGGAACGAGCAGTGTTTGGCCTGGCTCGAAAGAAAAGGAAATTACCAGGTACACAATACAACAAAAAAGAGACCTGTCGAAGTGTTTGCCCTGGAAAAGCCACACTTACGAAAAGTCTCCTCCCTGCTCTCTTTCGAAAGCAACCATGGTTCCGGTATAACAAGGACTGTACATAAGGACAACATCATTAAATTCCGATCTAATCGTTATTCTGTCCCGTTGGGGACGTATAAACCCCATGGTGATAACACGGTCCGTATCCGGATTGAAGAAGAAAAGCTGATCATCGAAAAGATACCCGGAGGTGAGCCATTGGCTGTTCATCCCCTTTCCAAAGGCAAGGGCCAGCTGATCAAGAATACAGACCACTCCAGGGACAGGTCCAAAGGTATACAGGCATACATGGATACGGCCAAGAGCTCCTTTGAAGACCAGGAAAAGATTCAACGTTTTCTTGATGAAATCTATCAGCGTTATCCAAGGTACATAAGGGACCAGCTTCAGATTCTTCAAAGGGCCGTAAAGGCTTTTCAGCCGTTCATCCAGTCTGCCCTGGATGTTTGTATCGAAAAGGACTTGTGGAGTGCCAACGATTTTCATGATGTGGCAAAACATTTGGCAAGAACCCAAGGGCATGAGGACATAATCCCTGAAATTCCGGGTTCCGGGGAGGCCTCCGTATATTTCAAAGAGAAAGCATCATTAAGGGAACTGGATGGTTACCTGAAGATTTTGGGAGGTGCCTGAATGGACTACTCGGTGGAGGATTTACAGAGACAGTTTCATCGCTTGAGAATGGCAGAGACATCAAAGGTGCTGCCGGCTTTTTTGAGAAAGGCAGAGACTCATTCGTGGACTTATCAGGAGTTTCTGCGCGAACTGCTTTCGTACGAGGAAAGTCGGCGCGAAGAGAAAATGATAGAAAAGCATTTGAAGTGGGCGAAGTTTCCTTACCAAAAGAGCTTCGAAGAGTTTGACCTTAAAGAACTGCCGACACTCAGCGAGAGACAGTTAAGGCAGCTCCAAGAGCTCTCATGGCTGGAAGAATCTTTCAATCTCATATTTTTGGGCCCGCCGGGAGTTGGGAAAACTCATATCGCTATTGGGTTAGGGTTGGAAGCAATCAATAGAGGGCACCGTGTGTCATTTATCTCTATGGGAGAATTGGTTCCTCTATTGAAAAGTGAGGAGTACCTCCAGAAATCTCAGCTGCAGCTGAAACGGATCAGAGGGGCCGATCTCGTCATCATCGATGATTTGATGTACATGGCCATGGACCAAAACGAGGCCAATTTGTTCTTTCATCTCATCAATCATCTCTATGAACGAAGTTCCATCATACTCACATCAAACAAAGGGCCTGAGGAGTGGGGAGAGTTACTGGGAGACCAGGGAATCACAACGGCGATCCTGGATCGCCTTCTCCACCGTTCTGAAGTTCTACACTTTAACGGAGCTAGCCATAGAATCAAATATCGAGAGTCTCTGTTCCAAGCGAAAAGTGTTCAAAATTAATGAGCAAAAAGTGTTCAAAACTACTTGACGGTTACAGC
>NZ_VEKZ01000116.1:0-2789 GCF_007681465.1 Siminovitchia fortis | reverse complement strand
GTACATTAAGCAGTATAATAATTTTTACTCTTATTGTCCAAGTTCATTTAGGGGCTAAATAGGACACAACCGTCCGTCCATACACCTAAATGTTGTTCTAAATCATCAAATAAATCAGCACCATTTTTATCTTTAATTTCTTTTAATGTATAGATGTTTAAACGGCAAACCAGTTTTTCAGCCAATTTATAACCAATGGAAGGAACAGTTTGAAACTCAGCTAGACCTTTAACAGTCCTTGCTCTCTCATCTGGAATATTTAGCATCTGAGCTAATTGTTCGGTACTAAGAGTATGTACTTCACTTATTTTCACTTTAGCTTTTCTAAGTTTTGTTTTTTCATTTTGTGTTAGTGGCAATTTTGGATTTGAACTCAAAAACTCCCTCCTTAAAACTCCTTTTTATTAAATACTTACAATTTCAAGATGATACATTTAAATTCCTTCTTTACCTTAAAATATGGCCCAATTGGCTATAGGCGAATAAAGGAAAATCCATTATCAAAAACGAATGTTTTTGATAATGATAGATTACTAAGGTTTTGCATTGTAAAATCCCTATCCTTACGTTATCAAAACTATTATCAAAAACAAATTAACAATAACATCCCTTAATGATAAAATCATTACTGTTAAAAGCCAAAAGAGAGGATTATTTTGATGCAATACATTTATGGATATGCAAGAGTTAGTACCAAGCAGCAAGATTTGATCCGGCAATTAGACTTGTTGGGCGAATACAACTGTACCGAAATACTAACAGAAAAAATGTCAGGGACAAAAAAGGATAGACCAGAGCTTATTCGATTAAAGGATAAAGTAAGACCTGGTGATTCAATCGTTGTAGAAAGTTTTTCGAGATTAGGTAGGAGCACAAAAGATTTGATAGAGTTAGTCGAGTATTTTGAAGGTAAAAACGTTAAATTAATTAGCATAAAAGAGAATTTTGATACGAATACACCCCAAGGGAAACTAATGCTTACTGTCTTTCAAGCATTCAGCCAATTCGAAAGGGATCTAATAGCTCAACGTACAAAAGAGGGATTGGAAAGTGCAAGGGCAAGAGGTAGAAATGGTGGCCGTCCAAAAGTGAAAGAAAATCAGATAAATAAAGCTTTAAAACTATACAACTCTAAGGAATATAGTATTAGCGAGATTGTGGAAATGACCGGAATAAGTCAAGCAACCTTATATCGCTACATAAGGACCACAAGCCAAAGTGATTGATTTACTTTTAATGGGAATAATCTTGCGGACTAGAGCAGCTACCCTGTCACTAGGCCTTAAAGAAGGAGAAATTAGTGGGCCAGTCAAATCTTCAAGCGGCTTCCATATTATTAAAGCTGACAAGCGTACTGAAAAAACATTAGAAAATAACCGTGAGGACGTAAAAAATGCCTACTTGGCACAACACGCAAAGCCTTATGACGAAGTCCTCAACAATCTTATTAAAAACGGTGATGTCAAAGTACAAGACAAGCAGTTTACAGACCTTTTCAAAGTACAAGAAGAGCCTAAACAAGATAAAGATAAAGAAGACGATGCTAAAGCAGATACAGGCGATAAAAAAGAGGACAAAGCTTCAGGCGAAAAGAAAGAATAGATATGAAGAAAGACACGAGCCGCACTTGTTGGCTCATGTCTTTTTTACATATAGGAAATCCCCAATCCTTATCAATTATCTCCCTGTATATTTCTACAGTCATAGATGTCTTTGTTCAGGCTTTTATGGCCTTAACTCCTCATGTCACTTATTTTTAAGATGAATAAATTATTTTGCTTCAGGAACGCCGATTAATTCTGGTACTGTTACAAATTTTGTCCCATCTTTCTTTAGTTTTGAAATAATTTTATCCAATGCCTGTGCTGTACCGGATAGATCCATTGACCAATCACCGCCATCATGCATTAATATGATGGATCCGAAACCCACACTGCTTAGTACATTATCTGAAACAATGTCAGCTCCAGGTTGTTTCCAGTCTAGAGAGTCAACATTCCAGCCAATCACCGTATTATTCTTTTCACCCAACATTTTTACCATCTCATCGTTTAAAGCACCATACGGGGAACGAAAAAGACGTGGTTTAAATCCTGTTATATCCTTGATCACTTGCTCCGTTTCCGTCAATTCCCAATGCAACCTTCCTAATTCCTCTTTCGGTAAATTGGGGTGCCAGTATGTGTGGTTTCCAATCGCATGCCCTTCATCATGGATTCGTTTCGCTATTTCTCTATTTACCTTTGCTCGAGCGCCTATTAGGAAAAAAGTTGCTTTCACATCATGCTTAGCTAAAACGTCAAGCACCTGAGGGGTAAACCGGGTATCTGGCCCATCATCAAATGTTAGGGCTACCTGATTTTTCTTTGGAGAACCATGCAAAAAGACGATGTTGGGATATTCCTTTTGTAACTTATTGTTTGAAACAGGGTGCGGTTCTCGAACGTCCCTTTCTGAACCCCCTGCAAGCTGTGGCTGATCATCTAAGTAATCATTTTCATCCTCTTGGTTATACTTTGTTTGTTCTAATGATTGCGGCTGGGAGTTTCTTCCCTCTTGATTTGTATTCTGGCAAGCAATAAGAATGATGAAAAGCAAGCCTATACTAATTAGTGTACAAATACCTTTTCCATATTTCAATGCAGATAACCTCCATTTTATTGATTAATGTATAGGTTGCGTTAGTTAACCAAATTATATCCTTAAAAAACCGAGGAAAGACTGTTTACTATTTAGCCCCTAAATGAACTTGGACAATAAGAGTAAAAATTATTATACTGCTTAATGTA
>NZ_VEKZ01000115.1:0-2793 GCF_007681465.1 Siminovitchia fortis | reverse complement strand
TGAAGAAGGACATAGGTTAGCTCCACCTCTGCCATCTTTTTGACCCACTTGGGACAAGAAATTGATCCACTTAGGACAGAGATGAGCCACTACTAGTAGATTTATAAGCAGCCATTGAAATCTAATATATTCCAATGGCTGTTTAGCTTATTTAAAACTCTTACCGTCTAGTTGTTTATTAATTATCTCTTGAGCTAAGCTAACGAGTTCATCGTGGTCTAATCCCTCTTCTTCTCCCCAAATACATGGAGGTAATAATTTCTCTTCCACTTCGCGCATTACTTCATCAGGTAAATACATGTGAAGGAAATACCTTGCTATACGGATTTCAACTTCTTCAGGGATCACTTGGATACCGCCAATCCATGACGTTCTCTCATCGAGACTTTACCGTCAATAAGTATATTGTAGGAATCATGCACAATCCTATCTAGAATGGCGTCTGCCAGTGTGCTTTCGCCAATTTTATCATGCCATCCCCTAGGATCAAATTGGGAACAAAAGATAGTTGAGCCCTGCTGGTGGCGTGCTTCTACGATTTCAAGAAGGTCTCTTGATTCCGTTTCTTTTAACGGAGTTAATAGCCACTCATCCAAGATTAGTAGGTTTACATTCTTGTATTTTTTCATTACCTTTCTATACGTTCCTTCTCCTCTTGCGATCGCCAATTCATCCAATAAATCAGGTAATCGGATGTATTTTACTTTATAGAATTGACGACACGCAGCGATGCCAAATGCACAGGCTAAATACGTCTTCCCATTTCCGGAAGCACCCATTAATATAATATTGTGATGCTCTTCAATATAATTACCAGTTGCCAATCGCAATATTTGTGCCTTATCTAGCTTTCTATCCGGATGATATTCAATATCTTCAATACACGCCTGCGTGTCCCGTAATTCTGCTTGTTTGATTAGGCGATCAAGCTTATTGTTTTGCCTTCTGGACCATTCAATATCAACCAGTAATCCAAATCTATCTTCAAAAGATAGTTCTTGATATTCCGGATTTCTCAATTGTTCTCTAAATGTTTCTGCCATCGCAGACATTCTCATGTCATTTAATTTTGTTAAAGTGTTATCGGTTGTCATTATTTTTTCCCTCCGTAGTAATCAGCGCCACGAGTAAAGCCGTATGCGTTATCATTTTTTGGTGTGTCCATTTGTTCGCTTGTTTTCTCCAATGGTAATTTATCATGTCCTGTTTTTAGGATTGTTTGTATGCTTTTAAGTTTTGGGCGTGGCGTATAAGACAATACTCTTTCACACGCCTTCTCTATGCGTTCGATGGAGTATTTATCTGCTAGTTTCATCAATGCATAGGTCGATTTCAACCCTTGCTTTTCTGTTGGATAAGATTCTAGTATTCTTTCAATGGTTAATAGGGTGGAAGGACCGGTTGTGGCACCCCACTCTAATATAAACTCCTTATCAAACGATGCATACTTTCTATGATCCCTAGGCATATGATCAGGAATCGTACTGAAATCCCCACCTGTTTTATTTGATCTTTTGTGCGAAGCAATCCGGATATTCTTATAAAACACTTCAACTATATTTCTCGTTACTCGAACGTCTACTGTACATTTGATATAATCATAGGGAACAGAGTAATAATTATTATCTATTTTCACATGATAATCGGGCTGGACAACGGTCTTCGCCCAGCTCGCAATCTCGTATGGTGAATGAGGCAGGGGAATTAATGCAAATTTTTCTTCTTCTAAGAATGCTTCCTGCCTGTTCCCTTTTCTCTTTTGGAAAGATTTTGTATTCACCACATCTAATTTCTCTCTAATCGCTTTGTTTAGCTCAGCCAAAGAAAAGAACTTCTCATTACGAAGAGAAGCGATAATCCAAGTCGATATATGGCCAACATTCCCTTCTACACTTGGCTTGTCCTTGGGCCGGCGTACACGTGCTGGGATAATAGTAGTCTGGTAATATTCAGCCATTTCCTGATAGCTCTGATTAATAATTGGATCGATACGGGAAGACTTGGTCACTCCAGTCTTCAAGTTATCCGGTACAATAACCCTTGTGACTCCCCCATAAAATTCAAAAGCATGGATATGAGCCGTAATCCAACTCTCTATATCCATGGATAAAAATCCTTCTACATATGCATATTGACTACATGGCAATGCAGAAACAAAAATATAAACAGGAATTTCTTCTCCTGTTAGATTGTTTGTAAGATGCATCGTTTGACCTGCCCAGTCCACTTCCATTTGTTCTCCAGGTTTTCTTTTGATGCGCATGGTTGCTTTGGTTTTCCTGGCATAATCAGTGTAAAATCTACAAAACTGGCGATAACTGTACGGAATTTCATCATTTGCCCTGCTCTGTAAAGAATATTCGTCCCATAAAAGAGAAAGTGTTACCCCCGTTTTAGCCAATTCTTTATGAATATACTCACAATCAGGCTTTCGTCGATGGTCTGAAGGAACCTTTTTCTCAGGAAATAAAATCATTTGTAAATCTAAATCTGTCACGTCATCTTCGATTGGCCACTGAATTTTCTTCTCTTCCGCTCGCCGAATTACTTCTCTAATCGTGTTCCTTGAATGACCACAGCTTGAAGCTATCCCCCTTTGTGTGACTTCCTGCGAGTGAAGCCTTAAAATTTCCCGATACTTAATCACAAAAAAACCCCCTATAAATGAATTTGCACGTATGTGCTCCTTCATTATATAGGAGGGTGGGTCAGCTATGTCTTAGGTGGATCAATTTCATGGCAGAGGTGGATCAAAAAGATGGCACAACTGGGTCAATTGCATGGCTGTAATCA
>NZ_VEKZ01000114.1:0-2822 GCF_007681465.1 Siminovitchia fortis | reverse complement strand
GTAAATTGTTCCCAAAAGAGCGCTGAATTAGTTTTCGGCAAATTTACTTTCGTAATTTGGGATTATAGGAGGCTCTTTGTATCAGGGCTTGAGCAGGATTAGAGATGGAAAATGGATACCTGATGAAAGGTCACAGCTTTTTGGATATGAGGTTAAAACTAATGACACTGAGGAGAGCTAATTAGGCTCTCCTTTTTCTGTAATAGGATGCTTTTCTAAAACTGACTCAGCTTATCCCTTAAATGAATAATTACATAGTAAATGTAAAAAATATATTTGTTAAAAATAACTAAGGAGATGATACAAATGGCATTAATACCTTATGATCCATTTAGACAATTAACTAACATTAGGAGAGATTTTGACAGATTATTCAATGATTTCCCTTTTCATTTAGACAATGAAATGAATCAATTGGGGAATATAAGAGTGGATGTTCATGAAACAGATAAAGAGGTAGTAGCAACTTGTGACATTCCAGGCTTACAGAGTAAAGAAGATGTAAACATTGATATTGAAAATAATGTATTGAGAATTAGTGGCTCAATTAACAGAACTAATGAGATTAAAGAAGAGAATATGCATAGGAGAGAAAGATACACAGGTAGCTTTCACAGAGCTATTACACTACCAACTCCTGTTTCTGAGGAAGGTATAAAGGCTTCTTATAAGAATGGTGTACTAGAAGTTATCATGCCTAAACAAACTCAAACAAATAAAAAGAGAATTGATGTGGATTTCCATTAAAAATGAGCAGTTTGCTACCTGTTATGAAAGAGTTTGGCAGGGATTACTTGCAGGAAATTGCTGAGGAACAACCTGACCTAGTTGATTTGCTAATTTTAAGCTGCCATTTACCTCAGGCAAAGAAAAAAATTATTTTAAATGAGCTGACTAATAATATTAAAAATTCCTACCAGCATTACTTCCTTTGAGGTAATGCTTTTCTTTTGTAAGCCCGAACTATAAAAAATAAGCATACCTTAACCGTACGCATCATAAATCACCGTATATCATGATTTTTTTAATCAGATATACGGTGATTTCATTTTATCTGCCACATTCTGCTTGGATCATTTTTGACCAAGGCATATATTGATTTAAAATTTCCGAATGTTGATAGATATCAAGATTCGGAAAATCCGTCAGTAACTTCAAGAGATAACGATAGAAATCCACTCCGTTTGCTTTTGCCGTTTCTGCGATACTTAAACAGATGGCGTTGGCTTTTGCACCAGCTTCACTGACGGAAAAGAGCCAGTTTTTTCGACCCATCACATTTGGACGAATGGCATTTTCGGCTGGATTATTATCAATTTCGATACGGCCATCCTTCAAGAATGCTTTTAGTCCATTCGCTCTGTTCAGAGTATATTCAGCTGCTTTTGCAAGCGCATTTTTGCCGTAGAATGGTGATTTTTCAACCCAGTCAAGGAATTTCTTAACGATTGGCAACGCAAACTTTTGACGTTTCTTTCTTCGCTTACTGGGAGACAGATGCTTGAATTTCCTTTCAAGTCGATACAAAGCATCACAATAGCTGACACCGATTTGTCCGTTCTTGCTGTTCGCTTTCATCCAATAACGGCGAACATGCGCCCAACAATTTGCGAAGGTGACGCCTTCTATTTTGTCATAGGCCGAATAACCATCACAGACAATCGTTCCGGAATAATCTTCAATGAAGCTTTCGAGAACAGACCGAGCACGTGATAATGAACTTTGAAACAGGACAATCGTTGGACCTTGACTGGGCACACTTCGATAGACCCAATTGTAGGCGTTAGACTGACCAGATTTGCCATCGGAACGGTTGATAATTTGTGAATACGTTTCATCGACATGTAGAATGGTTTTAGCCATCATCAAAGACTTCATTCGTTCGTAAATAGGCAATAGCCAATCGTGTGAGGCACGAATGACCCAATTGGAAAGGTTCTTATCATTCGTGTTCAGGCCATAACGCTCCCATTCCTTTACCTGACGGTAAAGAGGTAAGTATTGTGAAAATTTATCATACATCACTTTGGCAAGTACGCTAGGACTTGCGATGCTACGTTGAATGGGAGGTTGTGGCGCTTTACCACGTTTAATCTGCCCTTTTTGTAATGAATCGCTTTTGCATTTTTTACATTCATAAGCGTGTTCAATATGTTGAACTTTCATCATTTTCGCAGGAATAAATTTCGCCTCTTCACGCACGATTGTACTGCCCATTTCTATCATTTGATCATGGCAACCGTCACAGATTGTATTTGCTGGATGATGGTGAATAGCTTCTATTTCAATATCTTCACGCAAGGAATCATTTCGTTTTTTTGGTTGAATTTTTCGTACAACAGTATAAGAAATGGTCTGTTGGCTTTGTTCTTCTGTGTGCTCAGGATCAGTAAAAGACGGGTCATCCTCAAATAAGGACACTTGCCCGTCGGGCGTATTGTATTTGGATTTTTCTGTTTTAGAGCCATATAAGAGCTTGGTTAAGTGTTAAAGTTGTTGCGTTAACGATTCAATCTGTTTCAACGATTGATCCAACTTTTTCGATAACTCTTTATTTTGTTGATTCGAATGAGCTAATTGATCTTCAAGCAATCGAATTAATTTCTCAGATTGATTTTCATTCGTAGAAGAAACGTTCGTCACATCATTCACCACTTTCGTTCAGTTTCGTTCCTCCTATTATAATCAGTTCGAACAGTGAAAATAAAGATAAAAATAACGACTTGAACGAATTTAGAACGCACCTTTTGGCGATGGTTGAATGGCTTTTGGCTGCTGAATGGATAACCCTTCAAGGAGCCAGCGAAGCTCCTGTTGTGAAA
>NZ_VEKZ01000113.1:0-2894 GCF_007681465.1 Siminovitchia fortis | reverse complement strand
CAGTCTGGCAGCTCGTCGGGCTCATAACCCGAAGGTCGCAGGTTCAAATCCTGCCCCCGCAATTACCTTCTTAATTTAATAAAATAAACAAAGTCAACCTTAGGGGAGGTAGAGGAACCTAAGGTTTTTTTGTATAATCAACTAAGGAGTCTTTTTTATGAAGGCATATGAATTGATCTCAAATAATCCGGAAGAGACATGGGAGATTGCCCGCCGATTGGGAAAATTGCTCAAACCAGAAGACCTTTTGCTTCTTGAGGGTGATCTTGGTGCCGGTAAAACCACTTTTACAAAAGGACTGGCTTCCGGTCTTGGCATTGAGAGAAACGTAAACAGCCCGACCTTTACAATCATCAAAGAGTATCATGGCCGGATTCCGTTATATCATATGGATGTATACCGTTTGGAAGATTCATTCGAAGATCTTGGTTTTGATGAATATTTTTACGGTGATGGTGTAACAGTGGTGGAATGGGCCCAGTTTATTGAGGATCAGCTTCCGCCGGATCGGCTGGCCATTGATATTTTCCACGAAGCGGAAAATCAAAGGCGCATTGTTTTTAAGCCTTTCGGGACGAGGTATGAAGCATTATGTGAGGAGTTTTTTGATGAAAATCCTGGCAATTGACACTTCCAATGACGTGCTTGGTGTCGGTCTTGTAGACGAAACGAAGGTCATTGGCGAATATATAACAAATTTGAAGAAGAATCACAGCATCCGCGTCATGCCTGCCATTGAGCGGCTTCTTGCCGATTGTGAAACGAAACCATCCGATTTGGATAAAATTGTCGTCGCCGGCGGCCCGGGTTCGTATACCGGCGTCCGCATCGGCGTGACGATTGCCAAAACGATGGCCTGGAGCCTGGGAATTCCTTTATCAGGTGTTTCAAGCTTGGCGGTTCTGGCAGCCGCCGGACGTTATTTTCCAGGTTTGGTCTCACCGCTTTTTGATGCGAGGCGCGGATTGATTTATACAGGGCTCTATCGGGTTAAAGACCAAGAGCCTGTCATAATAAAAGAAGATCAAAACATACCTGCAGCAGAATGGGCAGAGATTTTAAAAGATACCGGAGAACCTGTATTATTTGTTGGCAATGATATCAAGCTTCACAGGGAGACCTTCCGTACGGCCCTTGGGGAGAGGGCTCATTTCGCCGCAGTTGGCGAATTCAACCCAAGACCTGGGGAGCTTGGTTTGTTGGGAATAAGCCGGCCTGAAAAAAATGTTCATACATTTACTCCAAACTATATCCGGCTTGTCGAAGCTGAAGCCAAATGGCTGGAGAGACAGGGGAAAGTGACCAATGATTGATCGCAGCATGGAAATAACGAAAAATGTATCGTTTCGTCTTGCCACAGTGGATGATATTCACAATCTCTGTCATATTGAAAGCCGTTCATTTCCAACTCCGTGGCCCGAGGAAGCTTTTTATAACGATATTGCCCATAATCGTTTCGCCTCCTATGTTTTTATCGAAGTAGCCGGTGTACAGGCAGGCTACTGCGGGGTTTGGATCATATTAGATGAGGCGCATGTAACAAACATAGCCATACTTCCTGAATTCCGGGGACGCAAGCTTGGGGAAAAATTGCTGTGTAAAATGATGAGTTTGTCCAAGGAAGCCGGCGCCAAAACGATGACGCTTGAGGTTCGCATCAGCAACCATATTGCAAAATCTTTATATAAAAAGCTTGGATTCCAGGAAGGCGGCATCAGAAGGGGTTATTATACCGACAACAAGGAAGATGCACTGGTCATGTGGGTGAATTTATGAGTAAAAAAGATTTAATTGTGCTCGGAATTGAGACAAGCTGTGATGAAACCGCAGCATCAGTAGTAAAAAATGGAATGGAAATTCTTTCAAACGTAGTGGCATCTCAAATCGAGAGCCATCGCAGGTTCGGCGGAGTTGTTCCCGAGCTTGCATCAAGGCATCATGTGGAGCAGATTACGATTGTCATTGAGGAAGCTATTCAAAGAGCGAGTGTCACCTTCGATGATGTCGATGCGATTGCTGTCACGGAAGGCCCCGGGTTAGTCGGCGCCCTTCTTGTTGGTGTCAATGCGGCGAAAGCCCTGGCGTTCAGTTTGAATAAACCGCTTGTCGGGGTTCATCACATCGCCGGCCACATATACGCCAACAGGCTGATCACTGATTTTACGTTTCCTTTATTGTCACTTGTCGTTTCAGGCGGCCATACAGAACTGATCTACATGGAAAAAGAGGGGTCCTTTCAAGTGATTGGCGAAACACTCGATGACGCCGCAGGGGAAGCCTATGACAAGGTGGCGCGAACATTGAATCTGCCGTATCCCGGCGGCCCGCATATTGATAAACTTGCACAGGCGGGAACGCCTAACATTGATTTGCCGAGGGCTTGGCTCGAAGAAGGGTCTTATGATTTCAGTTTCAGCGGATTGAAATCTGCAGTTATCAACACTTTACACAACGCAGAGCAGCGAGGCGAAAAGATATCCCCAGAAGACTTGGCTGCAAGTTTCCAGGCAAGTGTCATTGAAGTTTTAACGGAAAAAACAGTACGGGCTTGCAAGGAATATGGAGTAAAGCAGGTCTTGCTCGCTGGGGGTGTAGCGGCCAATAAGGGATTGCGCGCTTCATTGGAGAAAGCATTCGGCGAAATAGATGAAGTTGAGCTGATCATTCCTCCCCTTTACCTATGCACAGACAATGCCGCTATGATCGCGGCAGCAGGCAGCATGCTGTATGAAGCGGGTAAAAGAGGGAAACTAGATATGAATGCAAATCCCGGGTTGGATATAGAGAACTTTTGATAGCAGGTGGATGAGGTCCATCTGCTTTTTTTTTCAGAGTAAGCGTACAATGTCAAATACTTTTTTCAAGTTTTAGAGTAACTCAAAGACACCTACCGT
>NZ_VEKZ01000112.1:0-3156 GCF_007681465.1 Siminovitchia fortis | reverse complement strand
TCACGCTGAAGGAATTTGAATAAAGAAGGCCTGTTTTTGACGGAACAAAGTGATTCTTTACAATAAATGTGTTGACTCTTACCTTAGAGGATACTTTAGTATAAAGAGCATTGAAAGGAGGAGAAGAAATGTATACCGTTCATGAAGTTGCAAAACTAGCTCATACCACAGTAAAGACATTACACCATTACCACAAAATAGGTCTTTTGATTCCGGAGCAGACGACAGAAGCCGGATATCGCCTATATGGAAAAAAAGATTTAGAACGATTACAGCAAATACTTTTTTATAAAGAGTTGGATTTTCCTCTCAAGGAAATAAAACAATTATTAGATGGTGAAATCAACAGGGAAAATACGTTGATTCAACAAAAATATTTACTAGAACAAAAAATTGATCGATTTAAAGGACTAATCAGGACGATCAATTCCTCTATTAAAAATACCAAAGAAGGAGTCGATATAGATATGGAAACCATGTTTAAAGGTTTTGAAACTGAAGACGAATGGCAAGAAGCCTTAAAAGACCAAAACGAACATTTGAAAGAAGAATATGATTTTGACTTAAATCAGACAATTGATGTAGAATCGATGAACGACTCTGCCATGGAAGCACAGTCATTTAATGAAGATATGATTCATTTCTTACAAGAAGGTTTCTCTCCAAATGATTCAAAAGTTTTGGATCGTGTAAAAGAACATTTATCCTTTTTAGAAAAAAAAGGTCATCCATCAACGCCGCAAGACTTTCTAAATCAGACTGAGTTTTTCATCGTTGACGACTTTCATAGAAATATGCTTGAGCAATGGCAAGTGGGTTACACTTACTTTCTAAATAAAGTAGCAGCTAGTTATATGGCAAATATTAAATAGAACCAATACCAAATAATATAAATAATAATGGTATCCTTTTTTAAAATGTTTGATTCCCTTCCACCTAGTTGACCAAAGATATGAAATCAAAGGGCTGTTTCGGCAGCTCTTTTTGAATTTCTTTCTATTCATATTGGTAAAAATGAAGTGTCCTGAAAGGAAAGTAAAATGTTAACAAATATGATTAATCTACCAAACTTAAAGATTCTCGATATGAAGGAGAGTGAATATGATTATAGATTCCTAGTAGAGTCTACTACTCCATCTCCATCACATTGTCCTAAATGTGGGGCAATTCCTAACCTGTACAAACATGGTAAAAAGGAACAACTATTCTTTTTGATCTACCGATGCACACTAAACGTGTAGGGTTAATTATAAAACGGCAGCGTTATAAGTGCCGTGAATGCAATGAAACATTTTTTGAAGATTTACCAGATATGGATGTCAAACGTTCTGTTACTAATAGACTTTTAATTTGGATTCAAGAAACCAGTCTTGAAAAGACATTTACCAGTGTTGCAGACGAAATAGGCGTTGACGAAAAAACTGTACGAAATATCTTTAATGATTATGTAGCTGAGCTTGAAGCTCAAACAGATTTTAGAACTCCTAAATGGCTTGGTATAGATGAAGTCCATTTACTCAAAAACTATCGTTGTGTCATCACAGACGTTGAAAACAAGTCTGTAATTGACATTTTACGAAAACGTAATAAAGATACGGTTATCAGTCACCTTTCAAATCTCCAAGATATTGATAAAATTGAACTCGTAGCAATGGATATGTGGAATCCATATAAAAGTGCTGTTAATACGGTGATACCACATGCAAAAATCGTAATTGATAAGTTCCATGTTGTTAAATTAGCCAATGAAGCGTTAGAAAAAATACGAAAAGCTAACCGTCAAAGAACGCAGACAACTTATGAGAGATCGTTATGTTCTTCTTACAAGACGAGATGATTTAAATGATTTCGATGATCAAATAAAGTTGCAAGTATGGACTGATAAGTTCCCTTTACTTGGTCAAGCATACGAACTTAAAGAGCAGTTCTTTGACATTTATGAAGCTAAATCAATTAAGGAAGGCTACAAACTGTACCAAAACTGGCTTTCAAATGTTCCTAAAGAGTTAATGACTTATTTTGAAGACCTGATTAAGTCTATGAATAATTGGGAAAAAGAGATATTCAACTATTTCAATTCTCCCATTACAAACGCCTATACGGAGTCCTTGAATCGTTTGATTAAGACAATGAACCATATTGGCCGTGGTTATTCTTTTGAAGCTCTTAGAGCAAAAATATTGTTTACACAAGGTTATCGTAAAGTAAAAAAGAAAAAGAAATTCAAAGAAGTTGAAGCTACTTTCGGAAAATTGTTACCTGATCAATTCCCAAATTGGGGTCAAATAGGCTATGAATGGGTCTATGAAGAAATCTATGGTGCTGACTTTTCCACACTAACTAAAGCAATGGAGGAGGGTTATTTTTAACCCTCTTTCTACACTATTTTCCGATTACCCCAAATTTCAAGTAATGTAACATGTACTTTGCAAGTGTTATGATTGCAAAAATCAACATTAAAATTATTGTGATGGAAGCGCCTGGTGGTGTACCCAATTAATAAGAAGTGACTAAACCACTTAACATGCCGACAAGTGCAATGACCATTCCATTTAATATGACACCGTAGAAGCTTTTGCTTAAACGAAGCGATATAGCTGCAGGTAAAATGATAATGGCTGAGACAAGTAAAGCCCCGACAATCGGCATTATTACTGCTATTGTGACCCCTGTTAACACATTAAACAAAATCGACACCGTTTTAATAGGCAGGCCAGCTGTAAAAGCTGTTTCCTCATCAAATGTAAGAACATACATAGGTTTTCGATATATTAAATATAATAATCCGATAATTATCGTTAATCCTAGTAACATCCATATTTGTTCTTTGTGAATAGTAACAATAGAACCGAATAGAAATTGCGTTACACTTAATGTAATTCCACCAGCACTTATTTCCATCAGGACAAGCGCTACTGCCATTCCGACAGACATTAATATGGCAATCGAAATTTCAGAATATGTGCGATAAATTTGACGCAAAAATGCAAGCAGAGTTGCGATAATGATTACCACGAGAATATTGGTCCATGTCGGATTGATGCCAATTAACAGACCAAGCGCTACCCCAGATAACGAGACATGGGATAAAGTATCGGATTAACCCCCGAATTTTGGACATAGTTACTCTTAATCTATCTTTTTCTTAAAATAGCT
>NZ_VEKZ01000111.1:0-3234 GCF_007681465.1 Siminovitchia fortis | reverse complement strand
TCTTATGCTTGTCGCCGATAAGCAGGCACTCTCGCACTTCCTTATCCTTTATCTCGTCGGAGGTACTCCAGTCTGTACGTCGATGGGCAAGGCGCTTGCGCTTTTCTAAATGAAATTTAATTTTCAATGGAGATATGCTTTGAAAATAATATAATCCCCTAATGAAAATTGAATTTTTCAACCATTTTCCCCGTCAAAATACAGAATAAATGTTCGCTTTCTGCTTGGCAATGATATGAAAAACAGGTATAATATAAATAGATTTTGCTAAGGAAATCCCAAGGTTTGAAACTTGAATGAATATAATTGAGGAGGAAAATGTGTGAGTGATCGTCAAGCGGCATTAGATATGGCTTTGAAACAGATAGAAAAGCAATTCGGAAAAGGGTCCATTATGAAATTGGGCGAACAGACGGACAGTAAAGTATCGACCATCCCGAGCGGATCGCTGGCGCTTGATATAGCGCTCGGTGTAGGCGGCTATCCAAGGGGGCGGGTCATTGAAATTTACGGCCCTGAAAGTTCCGGTAAAACGACTGTTGCCCTGCATGCAATTGCGGAAGCGCAGGCACGTGGCGGAACCGCTGCCTTTATTGATGCGGAGCATGCACTCGATCCGGTATATGCACAAAAACTGGGCGTAAATATTGATGAGCTCCTTCTTTCACAGCCGGACACCGGCGAGCAGGCTTTGGAAATAGCGGAAGCACTTGTCCGAAGCGGTGCTATTGAAATTCTTGTCATCGACTCTGTCGCCGCGCTTGTACCAAAAGCGGAAATCGAAGGGGAAATGGGAGATTCACACGTCGGACTGCAGGCCCGCCTCATGTCCCAGGCGTTAAGAAAGCTTTCCGGCGCCATCAACAAATCGAAAACAATCGCCATCTTCATTAACCAAATCAGGGAGAAGGTGGGCGTCATGTTCGGAAATCCGGAAACAACCCCTGGGGGACGTGCTTTGAAGTTCTATTCATCTGTGAGGCTTGAAGTGCGCCGTGCCGAGCAGTTGAAGCAGGGACAGGATGTCGTGGGAAGCAAGACAAGAATTAAAATTGTCAAAAACAAGGTGGCCCCTCCTTTCAGAACGGCTGAAGTGGATATCATGTATGGAGAAGGTATTTCACGTGAAGGTGAAATCATCGATATGGGCTCCGAGCTTGATATTGTCCAAAAAAGCGGATCATGGTATTCATATAATGATGAGCGTCTCGGACAGGGGCGGGAAAACGCAAAACTCTTTTTGAAAGAAAACGAAGATTTGCGCAGAGAGATCATGTTTAAAATACGGGAGTATTATGGACTGGATGATGAAAGCACAGCCCCGGAAGAAGAGGAACGGGAAGAATTCACCCTGTTGGATCAATAATAAGCCGTTAAACAGCAAAACTTCGGTTTTGCTGTTTTCTTTTCCTGAATAACATGGTCTAAGCTTGACAATAATTCCCCGCACCTATAAAATTAAACTGTATATTTTACAATTTTTTTCGTAAAATTAGAGCTTGGCTCTGCATATTGTAACATGTACCAACCGACAGTTAGAAGAATGATACAAGTTTATAGCAAGAGGGGGTGAAAACATGGATCTGACCATATTCATCATCTCCATTTTGCTTACCCTTATCGTCGGTGTAGTTGTTGCCTATTTCATCTTTAAATCAGTTGCTCAAGCAAAAATAACAGGGGCACAGGGGTCCGCGGAACAAATTTTGGAAAAAGCCAAAAGAGAAGCGGAATCTTTGAAGAAAGAAGCCCTGTTGGAAGCGAAGGATGAAAACCACAAACTCCGTATTGAAACTGAACGTGAACTTCGTGAAAGAAGAACTGAATTGCAAAGACAGGAAAACCGCTTATTGCAAAAGGAGGAGAACCTCGACAGAAAAGATGATACTCTGTCCAAGCGTGAAGAACAGCTTGAACGGAAAGAGGACTCTCTGAATGGAAGACAACAACATATTGAAGAGATGGAAAGCAAAGTGGATGAAATGATCCGCCAGCAAAAATCAGAACTGGAACGCATCTCAGGGTTGACCCGAGAGGAAGCCAAAGCACTCCTTTTATCAAGCGTTGAGAAGGAACTGGCGCACGATACCGCATTGATGATTAAAGAGAGTGAAACAAGAGCGAAGGAAGAAGCGGACAAGAAAGCGAAAAACATCCTTTCTCTCGCAATCCAGCGCTGTGCTGCCGAACATGTGGCCGAAACGACAGTCTCGGTTGTCAACTTGCCTAATGATGAAATGAAAGGGAGGATTATCGGCCGTGAGGGCAGAAACATCCGGACCCTGGAAACGCTGACAGGCATTGACCTCATCATTGATGACACTCCAGAAGCTGTAATTTTGTCAGGCTTTGATCCAATCAGACGGGAAACCGCCCGAATTGCACTGGAAAAGCTAGTACAAGACGGACGCATCCACCCAGCCCGAATTGAAGAAATGGTAGAGAAAGCAAGGCGTGAAGTCGATGAGCATATTCGTGAAGTCGGTGAGCAAACAACATTTGAAGTTAGTGTTCACGGCCTTCACCCCGATTTGATCAAAATTCTCGGCCGATTGAAATACCGGACAAGCTACGGTCAAAATGTTCTCAAACATTCTATTGAAGTGGCTCATTTATCCGGGTTGCTTGCAGCCGAACTAGGGGAAGATGAAGCTTTGGCCCGCCGTGCAGGACTCCTTCACGATATAGGAAAGGCTATTGACCATGAAGTCGAAGGAAGCCATGTGGAAATCGGAATTGAATTGGCGACTAAATATAAAGAACATCCGGTCGTTATCAACAGTATTGCCTCTCACCATGGAGACACTGAACCTACTTCAATCATTTCTGTGCTCGTCGCAGCTGCCGATGCATTGTCTGCAGCAAGACCGGGAGCACGAAGTGAAACGCTTGAGAGCTATATTAAACGACTGGAGAAGCTGGAAGAGATTTCAGAGTCATATGACGGAGTCGAAAAATCATTTGCCATTCAGGCGGGTAGAGAAGTTCGGATCATTGTCAAGCCGGAACAGATCAATGATTTGGAAGCACATCGGTTAGCCCGTGATATTCGAAAAAGAATTGAAGATGATCTTGATTATCCCGGACATATCAAAGTTACAGTCATCCGGGAAACAAGAGCTGTTGAATACGCTAAATAAAGCGGTGTGAACTTTCACACCGCTTTTCCTATTTTTGCGTGCCCAGCAAGCCGTTAATTGCTAGTTGGTGGAAGTCCAACCTGAGTAAGTGCCA
>NZ_VEKZ01000110.1:0-3383 GCF_007681465.1 Siminovitchia fortis | reverse complement strand
CAATGGAACCGTGACCCTTTAGGGTCCGGGAACCTCCCCATTTTAATGGGGAGAGGTTTCAGATAAAAAGGTTCTCCAAAAATAATGGTGGCTTTCCTTGTTTTCCATAATTCTTTTAAATTTGCCGGCCCTTCATAGGCAGCGGGAATGATCGGAACCTTCGCCAGATTTGCTATGGTGACAGCTCCCCTTTTTAATGAAACATCTTCCGTCGTTCTTGTTCCGCCCGGAAAAATGCCAACCACTTCACCTGATTTTAATAGCTTAATAGGCGTCTTTACGCTGCTTGGCGATGGATTTTCGCGATTGACAGGAAAGGCGTTGATTTTAGAAAGAAAAAGGGAAATCAACTTATTTTTAAATAGTTCTTGCTTCGCCATAAAATGAATCGGATGCGGCGTACAAATTCCGAGAATAACCACATCCAACCAGCCTTTATGCGTGCATGTTAAAATATAGCCTCCTTCCGATGGAAGCAGATGTTTATTTTTGGTTTCCACTTTACCCAACGTTTTAATAACGATGGTAGCTAAGAATAAAACCGCCTTATACATGAAATCACCCAGTTTGTTATCAAGTTATAGTACCTGGTGCTAATTATATAGAATGTGAAAACACTATTCAACTATAGGCTCGGGAACCAATTCCATTTTAAGTTAGTACCCGGAACGGAAAAAACGGCTGGCATTCATACGGAGTGTCTCCTCTGAATGCCAGTTTGCTGTACAAATATTGGAGATGACGATTAAGTTACCATTAGGGATTAAATATCGCTACCAATTATAGCCGATCATTAAATTAGCACATCAACGAGTCGGTCATATCGTTTTCTCAATAATTGCGGGAAAAGGATAGGTGCCAATATCAAAATATGATAGAATGTTCGTAGATTTACATACTGAGGAGTGCACATGATGAAGTGGTTTTGGAAGAATGATAGAAAGACTTCTCCCGAATTAGGGGCTATACAGCATTTAAAGGAACAAAATAACATCTTAATGGATAAAATACTTGAGCTATCCGGAGCAGAGAGGGAGCTTGATCGCTTGATGAAAGATGATCATATATTCTCGCTCTCTTTTTTGTATTCGGATTATTGTGTAAATCGATCGTAAGATTGTCATCATTAAACTAAAAAAGAGGAGCGGTATGAATGGGATCTAGTCAACAGTTCAGTCAAACTATTGAAACCGAAGAAGGACTTCGGACTATTATAGGATTCCCTAGTAAATTAGTAAAAAATAAGGTGATTACATATTTAGATCCTCATTGTTCAGATTTTATTTCTAAATCACCGTTTTTAGTTATTTCTACAGCAGATGAATCTGGTTGCTGCGACGCCTCTCCAAGAGGAGATAAGCCTGGTTTTGTTCATGTCTTGGATGAAAAACATTTAATTATACCTGAAAGGCCAGGAAATAGAAGAATCGATTCTATGCGTAATATTTTATCAAATCCCGGAGTGGGTCTTCTTTTTATTATTCCAGGTATGGAGGAAACGCTTAGAATTAATGGAAAGGCAACTTTAGTGAAAGATGAAGGGCTGCTAGAAAAAATGAAAATTAAAGACCGAAAACCACTTTTAGGGATTGGCGTAGAAGTTGAGGAGTGTTTTATCCATTGTGCCAAAGCCTTTAAACGCTCAAATTTGTGGGAACCGAATTCTTGGCCGGATAATGAAACACTACCTTCTGCTTCAAAAATTTTATCCGCCCATTCAAAAATTTCAAATCAAGAAGTTGTTGATATTCTGGAGGAAAGTTATACGAAACGGCTTTATTAAATAAGTTGGCAAAGTGCTGTATGATGCATTAAAATGGATTTTTTCCGTGAAAGATAGAAGGAGGAATGAACAATGGGAAAAAAGGACCTAAGGTATCTTTGCTATCCTTACATGCGTGAATCTGCTTCAACCGTCGATTTTGAAATCAGGACTGATTCTTTAACGACACGCATTGGGCTGGCAGCCTCGCTCACTAAAGATATTCCGGTCGTTCATGAAGATTTAATGTACTTGCTTCCAATGGTCTATCATTTAAATGGGTCCGTCCGCGGCAACATGGCGATTACTCAGGAAGATTTAAGCCGTTTAAGCGAGATGTACGATGTTTATGTCGAAGAGGTGAAAGATCAGATTGACAGATTCCTGCTTCCGCAAGGGACAACAGCAGCCTGTGTCCTTCATACGTGTCGCAGCGAGGCGAAAAAGTCTGTTCGCGCTTTACATAAAGTGAGTTTGGAACAGGAGGTACCGAAACTTTTATTTGACTACACTCACCTGCTTGCAAATGTCCTGTTCGTCATGTCTGTCTATGTAAACAAATTGAATGGCATTGAGGAAATTCCGTTTGTCAGCAAATCCTATCCTGTTAGGAAAAGAAGCAAAGCGGGGAAATAGTTTAGTGCGTTTCCCCATCATCCTCATCCATCTCTGAATATTATTGAGGGTTAAAACTGATGATAATACACGAATAGGATAATAAAAGGAGAGATTTTTAATGAACCTTGGCCAGCAGAAATTCAAGTCATTCATAATGGAAAGAATAAGGGAAGGTGAGCAGGGTAATGCGGAAGCATTGCTTGCTGAAAGCTTCCGGAAGCTGGATGAAAGAAGTTTTGATGAAGAATATTTAAGGAGCTTTATGCCACGGATGCAAAGCCTGTTAAAACCGGAACATGCCGAAGAAGTTGAAGCGATAATGAAAGAGTTTGGAGCGAAATTTTCCAGATAAACTGAACTAAACATTGTTACCATTCTTATTAGGAATAAATCGGCCGACAACCTGTTTCGATGAAAAAGAGCTTGCGCGGTCATTGGCGGGCCGATCCGATTAAATGATTATGTAATAAATTTCAAATTCATTTTATACTTATAAACTTACATTAAACGCACGGCCACGGGCACTATGAGCAGTCAAGCCCTAATTTATGTGTAAAAGTACATTAGTGTTTTCGACTTTTGTTAAGGTTTAATAGATATTCAGTCATTTCGGAGAGCCTTGTCCAGTGACCGTAATCAACGATAAGCCTCTTGCGCAGTCACTGGAAACACTGCCCAGTGACCGCAATCAACGATAAGCCTCTTGCGCGGTCACTGGAGACGCTGCCCAGTGACCGTGATCAACGATAAACCTGTTGCGCGGTCACTGGAGATGCTGCCTGTGAGTCTTTCATGGTGATCGTGTTTGGGAATTCCTCGCTAACTCGGGCACTATGAGCTTGTTCCTTCCTCTCCTAACTTTTATTCGCCGATTAAATATGATGAAAACTTAACTCAACTTATATAGATAACAAACATGGACAGGGAACCCCTCTGTCTTTTTTTTTTCTTACACGGCACAACTAACACAACCAGTTAGTTGTGCTGATTCCACTTTTTTTCG
>NZ_VEKZ01000010.1:0-83365 GCF_007681465.1 Siminovitchia fortis | reverse complement strand
GGTACATTAAGCAGTATAATAATTTTTACTCTTATTGTCCAAGTTCATTTAGGGGCTAAATAGAAAAGGATGGGTTAATATATGGGATATCACCCCTTAATGAATGATACCAAATGGGATGAAATTAGAACGGCCATGATTGAGTTCCCGGAACAAGTTCTTTGGAGAACAAAAGATATCGAGACTGGATATATCAGCCATTGGGATGGAGATTGGTACTATCACTTCCGTACAGGGGGGTACAATCCAATAGAATGGTTGGAAATCAAGTTTGAAAATGCAAAAATTAAAGAGGAACTGGTGAACATTCTCAGGGAAATACATGTACCTGGTGAGTTATCGGAAAACAGGATTAGGATTTACGGTTATGTAAAGCCGGGAACATTCATTGACTATATATAGACTCTTTATCTGAATAAAAAGCCCGCCCCCATTTCGGAGGCGGGCATGAAGCGCTTATCATACACTTAAGCAATCCCCCAACTCTCCAACAGCAATTGAACGGCAGGCTCCAATTCTTCTTCTGGTATTCCGGCAAATCCCAGGATGATTTTTGGAGGATGCTCCACTTTTTTGTCCAATGTGTAATAGGAAAGCGGATGGATCTTTACTTTGGCCTCTAACGCCCTCTTGACAAGTTCTTCTTCATCCATGCCATTTTTTATGGAGAGCAGCATGTGCAGGCCGGAATGTTCTCCTATTACTTCCACTTTTTTCTGGTAAGGTTTTAACACTTCCAGGGTCTTTTCAAGTTTTTTTCGATAGATTTTCCTCATCCTGTTTAAATGTCTCTCAAAATCTCCTTCTTTCATAAACTGGGTTAATATATGCTGGTCGATTCTCGAAACGGAACAATGATAGAAAGATAGCGCCACTTCTTTATATTTTTTTAGTAAAGGTTTTGGCAAAACCATATAACTGATCCGGAGTGACGGGATAAGGGATTTAGAAAAACTGCCCAAAAAAATAACTTTTTCGCTGTGGTCCATGCTTTGCAATGAAGGGATGGATTTACCGCTGTAACGGAATTCACTGTCGTAATCATCTTCAATGATGTAGCGGTGCTCGCCGCCTGCTGCCCAATTCAACAGTTTAACCCGGCGATTGACCGAAAGTACGGACCCGTACGGGAAGTGGTGGGACGGTGTGACGTAAACGACATTGATGTTTGTATTCTCGAGGGAATCCGTTTTTACGCCTTCATCATCCACTTTGAGCGGATGTATTTTATGCTGGGAGCTTTTCAATATATGCGAAATGACGTGATAGCCTGGGTCTTCCACGCCGTATATCGTTTCTTTGTCAAACAGGAGAATGAGCTGCTGCAGAAGGTTGTCACTCCCGGCCCCGATGACAATTTGCTCAGGGAAACATTGGACACCTCTTGCATGGTACAAATAATGG
Organism: Siminovitchia fortis; assembly: GCF_007681465.1. Classification (NCBI taxonomy): domain Bacteria; kingdom Bacillati; phylum Bacillota; class Bacilli; order Caryophanales; family Bacillaceae; genus Siminovitchia; species Siminovitchia fortis. The sequence goes on along the minus strand of NZ_VEKZ01000010.1, from coordinate 81,961 downwards.
GCTATTTCTCTTCTAAGCTCCAATTCTCCTTGTTTATCACCAAGCAAAAGCAATGAATGATGCTGTTGATCAATCGTGTCCCTGGCATATTTCCGCCATTTGTGAAAAGGGAAATTCTCTGTATCAATCCAGCCCGGATGAAAATGATACTTCACTAATTCCTTCTCTTCGATCAATTCATCTGTTACGGCAGCTTCATTTTGTACATATTCCAAATCTTCATAAGCCAGGACAAAATACCCCTTCCGGGGCAGTCCTTCGATGTATCCTTCTGCTATCAGCTGATCATAAGCCGTTTCCACAGTATTCTGGCTGACCTTCAGAAATTCGGAAAGCTTCCGCTTGGATGGCAGCTTGGAGCCATATTCGAGGCGGCCTTCCGTTATTTCTTTTTTTATATATAAATAAAGCTGTTCGTATAGCGGAACATCGATGGAACGGTTTAAATTGCATGATAACATTTCCATACTATTAACCTCCCAAAATCTGACCCTGTCACTTTGGTTGAAACTGGCGCTTTTAACAGAGTCACCTTATTTCTATAATAATGGCAAATGGAAGAAAAAACAATCTCTTGGAGGGTTAATCATGACACAAACAGTAAGCGAAACAGCAAAAAATGTTTTGGAAAAGATTAATGGCGGCGTTATTATGGATGTTGTCAACGCAGAGCAGGCAAGGGTTGCGGAGGCTTCCGGAGCTGTAGCAGTCATGGCTTTGGAAAGGGTGCCATCCGACATTCGAGCGGCCGGCGGGGTTGCCAGAATGGCTGATCCGAGAATTGTTGAAGAAGTCGTAAGTGCAGTTTCTATACCCGTAATGGCGAAAGTCCGTATTGGGCATATTGTTGAGGCCAGAGTACTTGAGGCAATGGGTGTCGATTTTATTGACGAAAGTGAAGTCCTTACTCCTGCAGACGAAGAGTTCCACCTCTTAAAAAGCGATTTTACTGTGCCATTTGTATGTGGGTGCCGTGATTTAGGCGAGGCTGCACGCCGGATCGGGGAAGGGACAGCCATGCTTCGTACGAAAGGAGAGCCTGGAACAGGGAACATTGTTGAGGCTGTACGCCATATCCGTAAAGTGAATGCGCAAGTTCGAAAAGTGGTTGCAATGAATGACGATGAATTGATGACCGAAGCTAAAAATCTTGGTGCACCGTACGAAATTCTTAAGCAGATCAAAAAAGAGGGCAGGCTGCCCGTTGTCAACTTTGCGGCCGGCGGCGTAGCGACACCCGCTGATGCAGCGTTGATGATGGAACTTGGAGCAGACGGCGTATTTGTTGGTTCAGGTATATTCAAATCAGAGAATCCCGAAAAATTTGCAAGCGCGATTGTCCAAGCGACAGCGAATTACAAAGACTATGATTTGATCGGCAAGCTTTCAAAAGAACTGGGGGCAGCTATGAAAGGCATCGACGTCAATCAGCTCAGCCTTGAAGAGAGAATGGCGGAGCGTGGTTGGTGATTAGGAAAAAATGATCGCAATGGTCATCACCTACGGTTCTACAAGAGAAGAAGCCACAGCAAGAATGAAACGTTTATGAGCGGTGACTTCAATACAAAGTTTTTGGAATTGCATCCAGTTATAAGTTAAAAATTAAAGGTAAATGTAGTAATAGCAGATATAAAAAAATGAATGTTTAACCGCGTTTAGTATAACTAGCCGCGGTTTATTTATGCATAAAATTAATCTGTTAATGCACTAAAACTGATAGCTACTTTTTCCTTATTTTCTTTTTAAGAAAAGGATTAAAGCTCTTTTATACAGAAATTTTTAAAAATACCTGTAATGCTGCTTCTTAGTCTATTACAGAAAGGAGGAATATTTTGTCCTCTTTATACGAACAACTACCGGACGATCTTTTAGCAGGTTTTTATGTGGAAATCAGAAAGAATATTAAAAAGGGGATTTTGTCTGAAACTATGTATCATGAGATCGCTTTGATCAAGGAAGCGGCGGAAAAACGAGGGGTTTCCGAACGAGAGTTGTATGAGATTTATCAAAAACAAATTAAACCCCTGTATAAATAAAGCGGTTCCATTTTAACGTCGGCAGGACCCTAAGTTAAACAGTTCGTTTTCGGCATCGAGCCTCAAGAAACCGACTATTTTCATGGATGAAAATAATACGCTCATTTCGGGGATGCGGTCAACCAATGCTGGATTCCATTTTACAGAAAATGTGATTCCAGAAATGAAAACCCTCAATATTCGCTGTTGCCTTATTAAGGTTATGTGAAAAGACACCTACTATTATTGTAGGTGTCTTTTCACTATGTTTCATCTGGATGTATGGAAATAGAGCGTCGTTGAAGTTCGGCTTCTAATTGTTGAATAAAATTAGGGTCAAGTTCTAATTTTTTCGCTTGGATGTAAGCTTTGATTAGGTCACTATCTGATAAGCTATTCATGGCATTTAAATTGTTTTTTTTTGCTCCTTTCTATAAATTCTCAAACGTGTAATAGCTTAATCTAGTCAGCGCTTTCAATGCAAGTGTTTTTTAAATTTTACCAATATTTAGGTGATTTAACATCAGGAAATTTAATCCGATGTTGATTTATCGTAGGAAAGTACTTCCTCGAATCGCTGCGTCGCAGGAGCCCATTAGACGCGAAGTCTGCTAGTCGAAAGGCGCAAGAGCTAGACAAAGCAAAATAAGTATATTCATAAACATTTACAGTTTCTTTCCTTTGATTAGGAAAAAAAACTCGAAAGCAATCCTAGTATAGATCGCTTTCGAGTTTTTTTACTGGTATAAATTAGATTACCCTTAAGGTCTTTTTTCCCCTAAGGATCGACCAAAGTCTGCTTTTACTAACCATTTATGAAATAGGCAAGAAAGATGGCGATGATGGCTATCGGGGCCGCGTATCTTACAATAAATTTCCATATAGAATGGATTGCCGGATTCATCCGCAGCTCATCAGCCGTCTCCGCTTTAGTCAGTACATGCCCAGCGAACAACGATACGAGAAGGGCATTGATCGGCATTCCAATTCTGCTCGTCAATATATCCGCAAAATCAAATACAGTGCCGCCCGGAAGGTGCAACTCTGATAAAACACCAAATGATAGAGCGCTAGGTATCCCGACAAGGAAAATGAGCAAGCCAAATACCCAAGCCATCCGCTTTCTGCGGTCATATTTTTTTTGGATACCGGTTGATACGACAATTTCCAGCATAGCGATGGAGGAGGTCAGTGTAGCGAACAACATTAAGATAAAGAAAATGATCATAAATACGCCGCCAAGCGGTATTTCATTAAAGATGGCCGGCAGGATGACGAATATAAGCCCAGGTCCTTCTTCCGGCGAATGACCGAGCGCGAACACCGCCGGAAAGATCACGAGCCCTGCCAGTAATGAAATGAATATATTCAACAGCGATACGTTCAAGGCAGATTGGCCGAGTCGTTCCTCTTTTGGAAGGTAAGAGGCGTAGGTCATCATCGCGGTCACACCGACACTCAGAGAGAAGAAAGCCTGTCCAAGCGCCAGCAGGAAAGTTTTTCCCGTCAAAAAGGACCAATCCGGGACAAACAGGAACCGGACTCCTTCCATCGCTCCTTCCAACGTCAGAGAACGGATGGCGAGTACGATGAAAAAGATGAATAATAATGGCATCATCCATCGGCTCGCGCGTTCAATTCCCCCTTTGACACCGCCTTGGACAATCCAAACCGTCAAGAACATGAATGCTGCTTGTGCAGTTAAAACCTCGACCGGGTTTGAAATGACCGAGCCGAATAATTCTCCATAATTAGTGTTGTTAAGCTGGAAAACCAGTGCTCTCACCAAATAGGAAAGAATCCATCCTCCTACGACACTATAGAAAGATAATAAGATAAAAGACGTAACAAGGCCCATCCAGCCAATCCAATGCCATTTCGTTCCGGGCGCCAGCAGCTTCAGGGAAGTGACCGCATCATGCTGGCCCCTCCGGCCGATGACAAACTCCGCCAATAAAATGGGCAGGCCGATGGCCATGGTAGATAAAATAAATAAAAATAAGAAGACGCTGCCGCCGTTCGTACCCGCCATATACGGAAACTTCCAAATGGCGCCGAGCCCGATGGCGCTTCCAGCGGCCGCCAATACAAAACCGATCTTCGATGTCCATTGCTCTCGTTGTTTCATCAAAATCACTCTCTTCGTAAACAATGCTCTTATTATAGCTTTTTTGAACAGAAAAACAAACAACCCCCGGTGATTTTTCAAAATGTATGAACGATAGAGGAGAAGAATATCAGGGAATGAGATGATTGGAAATAAATAATATCCCGGCCTTTTGGTTCGGCAATTGACCAAACCAAGTGACCAGGATATGGGAACGAACTGATTTCAGCTTTTTTTCAAAAGCAGATATATAAAATAGGGGGCACCGATCAAAGCGACAACAATCCCGGCCGGAAGCCCTTCAGTGTCGCCTATATTTCGGCCTACCGTGTCTGCGGCTAATAAAAGCCACCCCCCAATAAGAATGGCAATAGGAATGAATAATTGATTTCTTGGCCCTACGAATGCTTTTGCTATATGTGGGGCCATGAGTCCAATAAAGGTTATCCCTCCCGTGACGGAGACAGCCGCAGCCGCTAATGCAACAGCAGCGAACATTAGCGTTATACGTTCTTTTTCGATGGAGACTCCCACTCCAATAGCTACAGGTTCGCCCAGTCCAAGAAGATTTAGCTGGTTCGCTTTGAAAAGCGTAAATGGAATAAGAATGGCCAGCCAGGGAAGGACCGCCAAAATAAAAGGCCAATCTGTTCCCCAAATATTGCCGGCCAGCCATTTTGCAATGAAATCCACTTTTGCACGCTCGGCGGATGAAACGAGGACAATCATTGCGCCGGAAAGGGCCATTGAAAATCCGACCCCAACCAGAACCAGTTTTATAGGCTGGACTCCAACGCTCTTCTTATATGAAAAAATATAAATGAGGGAAGCCGTCAATAACGCTCCTATAAATGCGACTAAAGGCAGTAAATAAATAAAGGATCCAGCCTCTATGGGAAAATACAAAAAGAATACAGCAATAGCAACACCTGCTCCGGAATTGATTCCTATGATACCAGGATCGGCCAAGTCATTGCGTGTAATGCCTTGTAAAATAGCTCCGGATAATGCCAGGCCCATTCCTGCTAAAAGGGTAATGACGATTCTTGGCAGTCGAATGGAAAACAGAACAAACTCTTCTTTAAACGAACCTTGACCAAGGAAGGTTGGAATCAGCCTGTCATATGATAAGGAAGAGTACCCTGTGCCCAGCCCAATAATAATGGTGATTGGAATAAGTAATAGCAACGAAAAGAGAATGAGTCGCTGTTTTTTGAGTAAAGTTGGCTGAATCATGATCATGCGCTTCCTCCTTTACGAACTATTAACAGAAAGAAAGGCAATCCCATTATCGCAATGATTGCTGCTATCGGTGTTTCATACGGAGCGTTAATCGTACGGCCCAGCGTGTCAGCCAAAAGCATGAAAGTGGCTCCTAGAATGGCTGCCATCGGGATGATCAGGCGATAATCGGTTCCAACAATTCCGCGCACCACATGAGGAACCATGAGTCCGATGAATACTAAATTTCCTACAAGTGCAACAGAAGCTCCAGCTAGCAGAATGACAACAATGAATAAAATAGCCTTCACCTGCGTTGTCTTCTGCCCCAACCCAATCGCTACTTCCTCGCTTAAACTGAGAATAGTGAGCTGCTTAGAGAGAAGTAAAGCAACGAGTATTCCTACTAGAATAAAAGGAATGATCACTTGAAGCTGATTCCAGGAAGCGCCTATAAGGCCTCCTGCTGTCCACATTGATACATCTTTAGAAACTTTGAAATAAATTCCAACTCCTTCCGCAATGGCGTACAAGAAGGCAGAGACAGCTGCGCCGGCAAGAACAAGGCGAAATGGGGAGAAGCCGCCTTTTTTCATTGCGCTAATCCCAAAGACCATGATGGTTCCGAGAGCTGCACCAATAAAACAGGCTATCGTAATACCGAAATAATTGGTTGTAGGAATGAAAACCAGTACTAACGCCAATGCGGCGTTTGCTCCTGCAGTTAATCCGAGTAAGCTCGGATCGGCAAGAGGGTTTTTAGTCATGCCCTGGATAACGGCACCTGAAACAGAAAGTGCGGATCCAACAAAAATAGCTGCCACCTCACGCGGGAATCGAATTTCACGGATCATTGACAGTTTTTCACCTGTTGTTTCTGTAGTCAATGCCAGCCACACATCATAAACGGTTGTGTCAGCTGCACCAAACACTATTGAAACAAGAAACATACTAACGCAGATAATCATTCCTGCAATCAGTTTGTATATAAATGGGATTGTACGTTGATCTTTTGTCATCTTTTCTCACTTTTCTTTTTATAAATGAAGGAAAAGGAGTTATTTGGAAAATACTCCTTTTGCCGAAAATCAGTTGCCAAGAAAGCTTTTTTTGAAAAAGTCCAACTGCAATTCCAAAGTGATTGGGTCGTTGAAATAAAATTCTTTTGAATTTACCTCAAATACATGATTATTCTTTACAGCCGGTATGCTTTTATATGTGTCGGTTTCTTGGAATGAATTATCCAAATCAGAGTTTTTGCTGAGGATGACATAGTCACCGGCATATTCCGGAAGCACTTCTAAAGATAGTGCATAGTAGCCGTCCTTAAGGGCCATCTCCTTTACTTTTTCAGGCATGGCCAAACCCATCTCCTGGTATAAGATTTCAGTTCCGCGCCCCCAGTTGTCACCATATACATAAAGCTGTTTGTCCCAGTTTTCAATCACAGAAACGGTTGAATCCTCACCTATTTTTGCTTTGATTTCCTGGCCGGCAGCTTGTGCACGTTTTTTGAAATCGTCTACCCATTCTTTCGCTTCTTTTTCTTTATTCAATAGCTTGCCGATTTCCAAGTGTTGTGTCAGGTAGTCCACTTTGCCATACGTATACGTCACAGTAGGGGCGATTTCACTTAACTTATCAATGTTCTTTATAGTGGATAATCCAATGATCAAGTCCGGGTCCAATTCAATAATTTTTTCCAAATTCTCGTCAGAAACTTCTTCGACATCTTTTAAATCTTTTTCAAAGCGAGGGTTCATTTTAGACCAGGAATCTGCACCTACTAAATTGACGCCCAAAGCCATGACGTTTCCTGTAAAGCTGGAAAGGACGACTACTCGCTTAGGATTAGCGGGAACTTCTATGGGGCCGTTTTCAGATTCATATGTAATTGTTTCAGATTCATTTTCTTTGGAAGCAGAGCCGTTTTTCTGTTCGGCTGAGCTGCAACCGCTAATGAACAGCATGAGCGATAGTAGAGATGGAATCCAAATCTTTTTCATTCTTTTGTTCTCCTTTGATTAAATTATATGTGATGCACATGGGCTTGTTCGTACGGGGATCCCGTCCGATTTCCGCATCAATATGAAACACTTTTTTTAGCACACTACGGTTTATTACTTCTTCGCTGTTTCCTGCCTTTACAACCTCACCATCTTTTAGGGCGATAATATAATCCGCAAAGCGTGCCGCTTGATTCAGATCATGCAGAACCATGATAATAGTGCGATCCTGCTCTATATTGAGTCTTTGCAAAAGCTCTAAAACCTCCAGCTGATGTGCCATGTCCAGATAGGTGGTGGGTTCATCGAGAAAAATAATTTCTGTTTCCTGGGCCAGTGCCATAGCGATCCAAACACGCTGTCGCTGACCGCCGGACAGTGCATCTACGGAGCGGTATTTAAATGTACTTGTTCCAGTCACTTCAAGAGCCCAGTCAATAACCTCAATATCTCTGTTCGATAGGCGGCCAAATCCTTTCTGATAGGGAAAACGGCCATATGAAACCAATTCACCTACAGTTAATCCATTTATAATGTCAGGCGTCTGCGGAAGGATTGCCATCTTTTTGGCAAGAACTTTTGTATTCTCTTTTGTGATATCTTTGCCATCCAAAACGATTGACCCTGACCGATGAGATATAATCCGGGTGATCGCCTTTAACAAAGTCGACTTGCCGCAGCCATTCGAGCCGATTATTGTCGTAATCTTTTTATCAGGAATCTCAACATTCAAGTTTTTGACGATGAGATGCTCACCATAGCCAACATTCAAATTATCTGTATTCAGGCGGATCATTTTTTTACCTCCTTGTTAAATTTTAATTGATAATGATTATCAATTCCATTATGATATAACTATAGTGGCTTATTTTAGCGAAGTCAACAGTTTAATTGAGAATGAGAATCACTTATGTTTATTTAAGGAGCGGATTGGGATGGGACAGGATTTGTTTGACGTGACAGTAATCGGGGGAGGCCCCGCAGGTCTTTATTCCACTTTTTACAGCGGACTCAGGGGAATGAAAACAAAACTGATTGAATATCAGCCGCAATTGGGCGGGAAAGTACATGTTTATCCGGAAAAGATGATTTGGGATGTTGGCGGGTTAACGCCGATTACCGGAGCCAAATTAATTATGCAGCTTGTAGAGCAGGGGCTGACATTCAATCCCGAAGTCGTGTTAAATGAGAAAGTTGAATCGATCACAAAAAATGATCAAGGGATGTTCATATTACATACCGCTTCAGGACAAATGCATTATTCGAAAACAGTCATTGTTGCGGTCGGCAGCGGAATTTTGAAGCCGCAAAAATTGAATATAGAAGGAGCAGATAGGTATGAAGTGTCGAATCTGCATTATACGGTTAAGTCATTAAAATATTTTAAAGATAAAAACGTGATCATTTCCGGTGGAGGGAATTCGGCTATTGACTGGGCAAATGAATTGGAGCCTATCGCAAAAAATGTGTATCTCACTTATAGAAAAGATAAATTAGCTGCGCATGAAGCTCAGGTAACACAACTTTTGGACAGTTCAGTTGTTTGTTTCTTCAATACCTCTATTACAAAGCTGATTGCCTGTAACAACCAAGAGTTAATTGAACAGGTAGAATTGAAAAATGCGAAAACAGGGGAAGTTTCCTATTTGTCTATTGATGAAGTGATTATCAATCATGGATATGAGAGAGATATTGCATTGCTGGATAACAGCGAGGTGAAGATAAGAAGAGCAGATCATTATTATATTGCGGGGAATGCATGCAGTGAATCATCCATTGAAGGCCTTTATGCTGCCGGAGATATTCTTATGTACGAAGGGAAAGTCAATTTAATAGCTGGGGCTTTTCAGGACGCTGCAAATGCTGTGAACAAAGCAAAGCAGTATATTGATCCGGATGCTGATAAAACAGGAATGGTGTCTTCCCATAATGAGAAGTTCAAAGAACGCAATAGAGAGCTGGTCAAAAAAATAGTTCAGTTGTAAGATAACCGCTTCCCTAGTATTGTGGAGTCGATACTTAAAGAAAGGGCTGCTCCATCGCCATTGATTTGTGGCAAAAGAGGCAGCCCAATCTATTAATTATACGCTTATGACTGCAATAATCCCCTCAGCGTCATCAAGAACAAGCTCGATCCCCGCATAAGGATTTTCATTTAAAAACTCATCCAGCCATAAACGCAGCGCTTCAATGATATCAATTGTTTCGAGGCCGTGCTTCATTCCATTGACATAGGCCTCTGCGGAAAAGCCACTGTCATCATCATACAATAATTCCACTTCCACATCTTCAGGCTGGACATGATTTTTGCGGGATTGATCGACGCAGATGGCGTTAATGATATCCTGTTCTGAAATTGTTATCTGCCCCACGGTCCGGTATCCTCTCTTCTTTTCTGCTGAGTCAAGGCTTGGAACACCTTACGGATCACTGCAAAAAGTATATAGATAGCAGCCAGGTTGATCATCAGTCCCAACAGGGAACCCAAAGCCCCCATGTTGGCGAAAAGACTACCGAAGAGCAAACCAGCCAACCCGCCGAACATCAAGCCTTTCATCAGGCCTCCTGAAAAGAATCCGCCTTTAGGGTTCGTCTGCTGTTTAGTGGAATTTGTTTTTGGCGCTTCCTGCTTTTGCTTCTGTTGGAAATTTGACTGGTTATTTTTCATATTGAAGCTTCTTTTACCAGATTTATAGCCTTTTGCCTCAACTGTTGCATGATCCTGAAAAACAAAGCTTCCGACTGGAGATAATAGAAGTGTTGCAGTGAGCAATGCTGTAATTATTTTTTTCATTTCAATCCTCCGTTGATTTTGTACAATACTATCATTATAGCCTAACTTCACCTTTTTCTATATGAAAATGATTTGGGGCTAAAACGATTTCAACGGGAAGTGTATAATAGACAGTGTATAAGGTTTTTGAAAACAAGGATTTTATTGAATTGGTGAAAGGTGAGTTGGATGATACATTGGATTTGTATCTGAAAAGCCTGTAAGAGTCAAAATACCGTTTTTTCAGAGGAAGGTACATATGTCAGAAGAAAACATTACGAGACTTGAATTAAATGGAAAAGAGTTTATATTGATCGGGACAGCCCATGTTTCCAAGCAGAGTGCTGAGCAGGTAAAAGAGGTCATCGAAGCCGAGCAGCCAGATTCTGTTTGTGTGGAGCTGGATGAGCAAAGATTCGAGTCAATCCAGAATAAAAATCAATGGAAAGACATGGATATCTTTAAGGTCATTAAGGAAAAGAAAGCGACGCTGCTGCTGATGAACCTGGCGATCTCTTCGTTTCAAAAACGGATGGCCAAGCAGTTTGGCATCCAGGCTGGACAAGAAATGATCCAGGGTATCGAATCCGCCAAGGAAATAGGAGCAGACCTTGTTTTGGCAGACCGGAATATCCAGATCACGTTTGCCCGCATTTGGAACAACCTCGGCTTCTGGGGCAAGGCTCAGCTGCTTTCGCAGGTGTTCTTCAGCATTTTCAACAATGAGGAAATTACTGAAGAAGAGTTGGAAAAGATGAAAAATCAGGATACGATCAACGCCATTTTGAAAGAATTCACCGATAGCTTCCCAAGATTGAAAGTTCCGTTGATCGATGAGCGCGATCAGTTTTTGGCGCAAAAAATCAAAGAAGCTCCCGGGAAAAAGATCGTGGCAGTCCTCGGTGCTGCGCATGTTCCTGGAATCACGGAGGAAATCCACAAGGAGCACGACCTGAAGCGGCTATCCGAACGCCCCCCGAAATCAAAAGTGCCGAAAATCATCGGCTGGTCCATTCCCATTTTGATTTTTGCCTTGATAGCCTATACGTTTTACGCCAATCCATCCGCAGGCTGGCAGCAGACCATCAGCTGGGTATTATGGCATGGCTCTTTATCAGCCCTCGGGGCAGCGCTTGCTTTTGGACATCCATTGGCCATTCTTACAGCATTTGTGGCTTCGCCAATCACCTCATTGAATCCACTCCTTGCAGCAGGTTGGTTTGCCGGCGCCGTTCAGGCCTATATGCGAAGGCCGCATGTAAGAGACTTTGAAAACATGTCGCAAGATGTTTTCAGCTTCAAGGGTTTTTGGAATAATAAGGTAACAAGAATTCTGCTTGTCGTCGTATTGGCCAATCTAGGAAGTTCCGTCGGTACATTTGTCGGCGGGGTGGATGTCATTCGGCTGTTTTTGGAAAATATGCGGTAAGTAATCCTTTAGACTTACCATAAAGAAGGTTGCATGAAGGGTTAAAACTAATGAAAATCCAATTGCCCATCATATGTTGATTCCTTTTGAACATTGGGTATATAATGTAAATATAAGATATAAGATAAAAAAAGAGAATGCTGCTGGTTACAGCATTCTCGGTATAGCAGTCACCCGCAGATGCGGTGGCCAATCAGCGGAAAAAAGTAATCTATTTCCTACTTTGCCCAGCAGGGTGGATTACTTTTTTCCATTCCAATCGATCAATATTATGATCAATGTGATGAATGAGCAAAAAGCAATGATATGATCAGTAGTGATGATCATTCGCGGCACCCCCTTTCGTCTATCTATGGGGTATGCCGCCGCACCCTGCGACTGCTAATTATATTATCCTATTTTTTCTGCAAAAAATCTGCCAATTCCGACAAAACATACCCATTTCAGTCGAAAAACGGATCCATATAAAGGTCCAGCGTTTTAAATACAAAGCCGCAGCCAGTATCTCATCTGGCTGCGGCTTACTTTATATTCTTCGCGTTCATCTGGAACTATTACAACGCCTCTTTAATCACTTTTTTATAATACAGAACAGACAGCAGGCTGAAAATGGAATACAGTACAGTGTACAGCAGCATCACGATAAACATTGGCGTCCACAGCTCCGTGCCGAAGAAGAACCATCCGGATTTGACGGCGAAATACCCATGGAGCAATCCGATGCCAAGCGGGATGCCGAAGTTGAAGAGTTGTTTCGACTGGATGCCCCGCAACAGGTCACCGCGCGTGTATCCAAGCTTTCTCAGGATGGTGTAGTTCGGTTTTTCATCTTCGCTTTCGTCCATCTGCTTGAAGTAAAGGATACAGCCTGAAGTAATCAAGAAGGTGAGTCCCAAGAAGCCGACAATAAACATGGAAAGACCGTATAATTGTTTTTGGGTTTTGACCATTTCATATAGCGAATTGTAAGTCCAGATTTCGTCAAAACCAAGCGTGCGAAAGATGTCATTCGCTTTTTCAATGTTTTTTTCATCCTTAATGTCGATTCCGATATAAATCGGCTCTTTCTGAATCTTAGGATTCAAATCCTTCTTCAGGCGGTCAAACACGGTATCGTCTACAATGGCAACCGGCATGCCGCCGCTTGTAAAGGTCCAGGGCAGGATGACTTCCTTACGCAAGCCTTTGTAATGTTGCGTAATTGCCCCGTTTTGTGTTTTCCACTTGATTTTGCCATAGTCTTTAAAAGATATAAACTTCTGCATCACATCGGAATATCCGGTAAATACCGTATCGTCAGGGGAAACATCGATCCCATCGACTTCCCTGTCACTGACGACGGCCATCTGCATGACATTGGGGTCAAAATTCATACCCTCCAGGTCGCTGTCCAGAATGTCTTTAATATTGGCTTCCACTTGGATCACGTTGATTTTTGTTTCAGTGAAGGCAATCTGGTTCTTTTTAAAAGTATCTTTCAATTCATCCGCATCTTTTACGTCTGTTATGGTGAAATCCGCTGGAACATTGTCCCGCGCTGATTTTTCCACCGAATAATACGAAATGTAAGTGAGTGACAAAAACCCGACTGCCAAGGCAGATACTGTTGTAATGACAGTAAGCAGCAGCGCATTTGATTTCATCCGGAACATGATAGAAGAAAGCGAAAGCACCTCGTTAATGTTTAAATATCCGTTCTTCCTTTTCCGGATTAAATGAAAGATAAAACTTACTGAACCTTTATAAAAAAGGTATGTTCCAATAATGACGGAGGCGAGAATAAACAACATGGCTCCGAGTAATTGCGGTGCCGTTGTAAAATCACCGCCAAACAGTTTTGATGATACATAATAGCCTGTGATAATCAAAATGATTCCAAGGATTCCGATGAGCACTTGAAATTTGGATAGCTTCTTCACTTTTGTTTCAGTGGAAGAAAGGACCCGGAATAAAGACAAGATGCTCTGTCTCTTGATAAAAAAGTAATTCATCATCAGGATGAAAAGATAGATGACAGAAAAGCCGGCCACTGTTTGGATTAATGCCTTTGACGAGAATGTCAGCGTGGCAATCTCATTCACTCCGGTTATCTTATACAAGATCATGGTGATTAACTTTGATACGGAAAAGCCGGCCAATATTCCAACCACCAGAGAGCTGAAATAAAGAATGAAATTTTCTGCGCCCAGAAGCTGGAAGATTTTATTTTTTGTCATCCCAATCAGCTGGAAAAGCCCAATTTCTTTGCTCCTTCTTTTAATAAAAAGTTGATTGGCGTATAAAAGGAACACCGAAACAATGGCTATAAGCAGGACGGATGCGGCTCGGAGCGCGGCTCCGCCTTTGATGGAACCTTTGGCCGCGTCCATTGCCGGGTCATATTGCAAGGTGACAAAAGCGAAATAAAGGGCGACGCTGAAAATCAAGGCAAAAACATAGAGATAGTAGTTCTTTATGTTCTTTTTCAAACTTCGGAAAATGATCTGATTAACGTTCATCGTGGACACCGCCCAGCACGCCTTGGGTTTTCATGATATCCTTCAGGAATGTCTGTCTCGTTTCTTCGCCTTTGTTCAACTGTGTATACATTTGTCCGTCTTTGATGAAAATCACTCTTCTTGAAAAGCTTGCAGCCACCGGGTCATGCGTCACCATAATAATCGTCGCACCCAACTTTTCGTTTAAGCTGCTCAGTTTATTTAAAAGATCGGAAGCGGACTTGGAATCAAGCGCGCCTGTCGGCTCGTCGGCAAAAATGATGCTTGGATTGTGAATGAAAGCCCTGGCTGCGGATGTCCGCTGCTTCTGCCCTCCGGAAATTTCATTCGGATATTTATCTTTTATTTCGGCGATGCCAAGTTCAGATGCCAGCTGATGGAACTTTTGCTCAGCTTCCTTTTTCGGCGTTTTTGTAATCGACAAGGGGAGAAGGATATTTTCTTTCACTGTCAAAGTGTCTAGGAGATTATACTCCTGGAAAATAAAGCCGAGATGATTTTTCCGGAATTCGGCAAGCTGTTTTTCTTTCATGCCGACAATATCCTTGCCGTTAATTTTGATCATGCCCTGGCTTACCCGGTCGATGGAGGAAAGGACATTGAGCAATGTTGTTTTTCCGGATCCGGAAGCACCCATGATGCTGACAAAATCGCCTTTTTCCACCTCGATGTCTATCCCTTTTAAAACTTCCTGTCTATTGAATTTATTCCCGTAGCTTTTATAAATTTTTTGCGCTTCAAGAATGCTCATTTAGGTTCACTCCTTTACTCGTTATTTTTATCATAAAAGGATTGAATGTCTTTTTCCTTCGATTGGCCGAACAAATAATAAAAGCATGTGACAATCATGTCACATGCGTGTGAGATTCACAAATTCGTTTGGTTTAGGGAAAGTTAGAGCAAAGATTGTCCCTCTGCCCGGTTGAGATTTTACATGAATGTGGATCAGCAGGGATTCGGCCGCTTTTTTTGCCAGATACAGCCCCATACCGGTTGCGGCCCTATCCGGATGTGTTGTTGAGGTAAAACCTTTGTCAAAAATGCGGGGGAGGTCCTTAGGATCGATACCGCGCCCGAAATCCTGCACTTCAAGAAAGGTTTGATCATGATCTTTCCTACTCTTAATGATAATGTCGGATTCCCCGCTGTATTTTACCGCATTCGTCAACAGCTGTCTTATGATAAAAGCGAGCCATTTCTCATCGCTGAGGACTTCATCTGCTTTCAAATCAACTTCAAATCCGATGCCTTTTTGCATGCACCATGACTGGAGGTTTTTAATCTCTTTAAAAACCAACGGTTCCAATGCGATTTTTTCGACATGGAGGTCATTTTCAATAAATGAAATCCTCTTCTGATGAAGCTGCTGGTCAAGCAAAAGGTGGATGCGCAGCCATTCGTAAGTAAGCTGTGCCTTTATTTTATCGTCTTCCAGCCGTTCAATTATCAAATGCATGGCGGTGAGCGGCGTTTTCACTTCATGGATCCAGGATAATAAATCATCTCTTTCCTGTTCGAGGGCTATCCGGTTGGCGGTGGTGATTTCCGTCTGCCTCTCTGTTTGATCCTTGATGCGATGTTCCACTATTTTCTCGAATGGGGCTTCCGCTTCGTCTATTTCAGAAAGATCGAGGCTTCCATCCCATTCCTTCAAACTTTTGTAAAAGGGAGTTTCTTTATTGTAGCGGACCGCCAAAAAGATCATGAATATCATGAAAGATAGAAAAACGATATAAATGATGGAGTTGATCGGGATGGATGAATCTATATAGGCGATAAAAAGGAGCAGGAGCTGGGTAAATAAAAACAGCAAAATCCAGCTGCGCCTTTCAATCAAAAATTTTTTTAACATCTACTAATCCTCTTCTTTCGCCATGTACCCCTGGCCCACTTTAGTTTCAATCATTTTGCCAAGCCCTATTTCTCCCAAGCTTTTTCTTAAGCGGTTTACATTGACAGTCAGCGTGTTGTCACTGACAAATCTTTCATCATCCCACAAGCTTTTGATCAGATCGGAACGGCTGACAATAGTATTTTTCCTCTCAATGAGAATCTTCAAGATAAACATTTCATTTTTCGTTAATTCGACTGTCCCGTTTTCGTTGGTAACGGTATTTTTCGCGTAGTCGACGGTTGCGCCGCACCAGGTTTTCATGTCCATAGATTCTGTATTGTAGTTGTAGACGCGGCGAAGGGTTGCCTGTATTTTGGCAATGAGCACGTCAAAGTGGAAGGGCTTCTGGATAAAATCGTCCGCTCCAAGCTGCATGGACATCACCATGTCCGTCGGGTGGTCCCGTGAGGACAAAAAGATGATCGGCACGTTGGAGTGGGAGCGGATCATCCGGCACCAATGGAAACCGTCAAATTTCGGAAGCTGGATATCAATCACTACCAGATCCGGCTTGATGGCGGCAAACTCCTGAAGCACCCGGCCAAAATCAGTCACGCCATATACATCATACGACCACTGCGAAAGCCGCTCTTTGATCTCATTGAACAAAGTCGCATCATCTTCTATTAGAAAGATTTTAAACATGGGATCACCGTTCTTTTTAAGTCTTTAAAAGTATTGTATATGAAAAGGGGCAGTATTGGAAAAGGATCCTGAAATTTCATGTTGACTCACTTAATTTTTTTTGAAATAATAAGTCCAGTTTCATACTGGTACCTTTAATTCAGTCCCGTGAGGCTGGCAAGGACAACGGATATATATGAAGCGGTGAGCGAGAAATATCATTTTCGCCATTGTTTCATGTAGAGACAGGCTTCTTGTCGGAAAAAACGGCAGGAGGCCTTTTTCTTTTTCCACCCTTGAATAATTCTTCAGTACCAGTTCAAAATTTAATTCATATTGGAGGAATTGGGATGGAAAAGATAGACAAGGATTTTTCATTGGAGGCAGTGCCTCAATCACACCGCAATAATTTCTGGCAGATTCTGGTCGTCATGTTGGGACTCACATTTTTCTCCGCCAGCATGTGGTCAGGAGGCACGCTTGGCAAGGGCTTGACTTTCATGCAATTTATCGGGATCACTCTTGCGGGCAACTTAATCCTTGGCGCCTATACAGGGGCGTTGGCGTATATCGCGGCAAAGACCGGTTTATCCACCCACTTGCTTGCCCGCTACGCGTTCGGGGAAAAAGGATCTTACCTATCATCTTTCCTGCTGGCTGCAACGCAAGTCGGCTGGTTTGGGGTCGGTGTCGCGATGTTTGCTGTCCCTGTTCAAAAAGTGACGGGGTTGGATACGTATCTTTTGATTGGAATTGCAGGAATCCTCATGACCGTTACAGCGTTTTTCGGCATGAAAGCTTTAACGATTCTCGGCTTTATAGCAGTTCCGCTCATTACGATCCTTGGCAGCTTTTCCGTATTCAAAGCGACAGAATCAGTCGGGGGCATGCAAGGGTTGTTTCAATACCAGCCGACAGAAGCGATTGGACTGGCGGCCGCTTTGACCATTTGTGTAGGTTCCTTTATAAGCGCTGGAACATTGACGCCTGATTTTACCCGCTTTGCGAGAACGAAACGTTCAGCCGTCGTTTCGACTGTTATCGCCTTTTTCATCGGGAATTCACTCATGTTCCTTTTTGGTGCCGTTGGCGCAATCGCTACAGGGCAATCTGATATCTCTGAGGTCATGTTCTTGCAAAATCTGATCGTGCCGGCCATTATTGTGTTGGGGTTGAACATCTGGACAACGAATGACAATGCTCTGTATGCATCAGGACTTGGATTTTCCAATATCACAAAAATTCCCAGAAGCAAAGTCGTCATCTTTAACGGGATTGTCGGTACGATACTGGCGATGTGGCTTTACAACAACTTTGTGGATTGGTTGACGATTTTGGGCTCAACACTGCCTTCGATCGGTGCCATCATATTGGCCGACTTCTTCATCGTGAACCGCGGCAAGTACAAAAAGTTTGAAGAAATGACTTTTAAAGCGGTCAACTGGACGGCCATAGTCGCATGGGCCGCAGGGGTTGCCATTGCCGAACTTGCTCCAGGCATCCCGCCTGTCAATTCGCTGTTGGGTTCAGTTATTACGTTTGTCGTTCTTTCCAAGCTGTTTGCTAAAAAACAAACTGAAGAAATAATCGTTACAGAAAAGGTGGGCTAAACGATGATCATTCAAAATGCAAAACTCCGGGGCAAAGACGGCTTGTGGAACATTTTCGTCAGGGAAGGTAAAATTGAGGACATTTCCCAGGGGGCTGTTGAGCAAACGGATCAAGAAGTATTGGATGTGGACGGCTCTCTTGTCCTTCCACCTTTCATCGAGCCGCACATTCATCTGGATACAACATTGACGGCCGGGGAGCCGGAATGGAATCAAAGCGGCACATTATTTGAAGGCATTCAAAGATGGTCGCAAAGAAAAGAAACCCTTACGCTGGAAGATGTCAAAACAAGGGCGAAAACTGCGCTAAAATGGCAGATTGCCCAGGGGATTCAGCATGTCCGTACTCATGTGGATGTAACGGATCCGGACTTAACAGCAATGAAGGCAATGCTGGAAGTCAAAGAGGAAATGTCTCCTTATGTGGATTTGCAGCTTGTCGCTTTCCCGCAGGAAGGAATCCTTTCTTATCCCAACGGAGCGGAGCTGCTGGAGGAATCCTTGAAAATGGGTGCAGATGTCGTCGGCGGAATCCCCCATTTTGAATTTACACGGGAATATGGGGTCAATTCACTGAAAACAGCCTTTGACCTGGCGGAAAAATATGACCGCCTTGTTGATATCCATTGCGATGAAATTGATGATGAACAATCCCGCTTTGTCGAAGTCGTAGCAGCCGAAAGCTATGAAAGAGGACTCGGCAGCCGGGTAACCGCAAGCCATACGACAGCGATGGGCTCCTATAACGATGCTTATACGTACAAACTGTTCAGGCTTTTAAAAATGTCCGGAATCAACTTTGTGTCCAATCCTCTCGTCAATATCCACCTGCAGGGAAGGTTTGATACGTATCCGAAAAGACGGGGGCTGACGCGCGTAAAAGAGCTGCTGGAAGCCGGAATGAACGTCTGCTTCGGGCATGACGACATTTTCGACCCATGGTATCCGCTTGGAACAGGAAATATGCTCCAAGTGCTTCATATGGGCATCCACGCTTCACAGCTAATGGGCTACGAACAGATCGTCAACTCCATCGATCTAATTACTGAAAATAGCGCCAGGACGCTAAATATAGAAGACAGCTACGGAATCGAAAAAGGCAAGCCTGCCAACCTGATCGTCCTTTCCGCCGAAAATGAATACGAAGCGATCCGCAGGCAGGCAGTTGTCAAATACTCTATTCGAAACGGCCGCATCATTTCCGAAACGAAGCCAAGCGAAACGACAGTGAACCTAGGATCAGAAGAAAAAGTTGACTTTGTCAGGCCATAAGAACTAAACCTCAAAGAGCCATGCCCTTTGGGGTTTTTTGACTTTTAAAGAATGTATAAAAATTTGGATGAAACATCTATATGGAATGATGATGTGATAGGCCCAGCTTCAGGCTCCATCGGCACAAGGATTAAGCCAATCTCTTGAAGGCAAACTACGCCTTCGCAAGCGTAGGCTAGCTTTGCGCCTAAGGCTGCGCGCCTTGCGCTTTTCTTTACATTGAATACCGGAAGTATCAAAATGAAAGGAAAGCTTGATATTTGGAGGTTTTTTATGGGTCTGCTGGCCGTTCAGCCGTATGTCAAAGTCCAAAGGCAAATCATTGACGGTGAACTCGTATCCGAAGAAGAGGAACGAAAAATCTATCTTTATCAAGATCGTCTCGTTACAAAACACCGCGAGTTCCCAATAAGGGACATTTCCGATTTATCATTTCGAAAAATGGGTGACGAAGGCGGATTGTTATATGTACATACGAGCAGGGGGATCTTTTCGTACACCGTGCCATCATCACCGGAGTCTTTTATAAAAGCCTTCAGGGTTCATATAAAGAAAGAATATTTTTAGGGGAGTGAATTCCGTTATGGAGGTAAGCTATTCTTCTCCCTTCTTACGATCTTCTGGTTAATCTATATTCTACGGGATGACAAGCCGGTGGCAAAATAAAAAGACTGTCAGAGTGACAGACTTATTGACGAAAAGTTAGTATAGTAGAAATAGCAGTCGCAGGGTGCGGCGGCCCCCCACAGATAGATAGAAAGGGGGTGACGCGTATGATCGTTACTACTGATCACATCATTGCTTTTTGTGCATTCTTGACATTGATCATTGTGTTGATCGATAGGAATGGAAAAAAGTAATCCACCCTGCCAGGCAAGTAGGTGAAGGATTGACTTTTTTCGCCAATTGGCCGCCGCACCTATGCGGTTGACTGCTATACCGAGAATGCTGTTACCAGCAGCATTCTCTTTTTTTATTCTATTGCTTCTGTGTTTATTATATACCCATTATCCTCGCAGAATCAACATTATATAATAGGGGTGGATTGTTATATGTACATACGTGAAGGGGACTTTTCGTACGGAGTCTTGTATAAATCCTTCAGAATCCATATAAAGAAAGAATATTTTTAGGGGAGTGAATTCCGTTATGGAGGTAAAGGGAAGCCAACGTTTACTTGCATTGGAAAGAATTTTGTTTGAGGAGACGGATGAGAGCAATCAGCTAAGCATGAAAGAATTGGCCGAAAAGTTGAAGCATGCTTTTTCAAGCGAGACTGACTTTGATCCCCGGGCAATTAAAAGAGACTTGGAAGCCCTTGATGAACAGGGCTTTGAGATTATCATTAATAAAGGCATTTATGGAAAGGTTCTGTACAGCCACCAGCATCGCTTAAGAGGCCAAGGTGGCGATAGCTCTTGAAAATGCTGAGACAGGGGAAATATTTGATACAATTGTATATCCGGATGATTTAGAGGAAGAAGAATAAAGCAAATAAAGCTACTATCGTTTCGATTGATGGTCTAATCTAATATTTATAATAAAGCAGCTTGATATTATTGAGCTGCTCTTTTTTGCGTTCAGCTATACATATGATTTGAGGTTGAAGCCTTTTTTATCTTCCTGCGGCAACTGCCGTTACTAGTACTTTCCGAAGCCCGTATAATGTATTGTAAATTGGCAGTTGATAAGAAAGGAGGTAGAAAAAATGTCTATACGACAGCCAAATAGATTAAAAAGAGCCAGGCGTTCTCCCAATCTGTCAGAACCGTTATTATCCCGAAATGTAACGCCGGGATTGAATAGAAATCCAGGAAGTCGTCCCCAGGCAAATTCAGCGTTTAGGGCGACTAATAGCACAACCCAGCCTGTTACTGCCAATGCAGCATCCCAAATTTTTTTCCCAACGAACAATTTGATTTGGCAAATGAATATAATCCCGCCAATTCCACATTTACGCCGCAAACAACCGGCGTGTATTCACTCCAAGCTTCTTACGCATTTCAACCTGCTGTCATCGGTAATTTCTCTTTAGAAATTGTTTTTCTTATTAATGGGGTTACGTTCAGTCTAAACAATGAATCATTTGTGGGCAGCCTTACAGGGATTATATCAACTTCTGATATTTTGCAATTAAACGCCGAAGATGAGGTAACTGTTGCGATGAGAAGCACCGCAGCCGGGACCATTCTTGCGTCCTCTGGTACACATTTTGCTGCCGCCAGGCTATCATCTTCTGGAATTTAAAATAATTAGAAGAAAGGAGGGAGGAAAATGTCATCTCGTAAAAGAAGAAGAAAGGGTTATAGCAAATCCAGTCCGCTTTTAGCCCCAAATGTGACAAGGGGATTAAATAGACAATCCATTGCACCAACCTCCAACGAACAGGGCGATTTTACAGTACCTGCTGCAGCTGAATTGGATATTGCCCAAACCACTTCTGCATTCAGGGCAGTCAGAACTGGTCCTGACCCTTTAGCAGCACTTACTTTTACAAAAGTATTATATACGACAGAGCGATTGGATATTAACAGTGAGTACGACACTGCCACCGGAAACTTCATCCCTCAACAAAGTGGGATATATTCGTTTAATGCAAGTATCGTATTTTTACCGTCAGTATTAGGCCAAACATATTTTATTGAATTATTCATACGCGTGAATGGTAACGTTATAGCCTCGGCTTTTGATTATTTTCCCGGTAATGAGGGTTATACGGATGTCTCGGCAATCGTTCAATTACAGGCTGGGGATACCGTAGATGTCATAACGAGAAGCGGTGTGGCCGGAACAATCAACAATTTTTCCACCCCAGACCGAGTGCGCTTTGAAGGGGTAAGGATTAGTTAGTATGAACGAACAAGGAAAAAAAAGAAGGGCAGGCCAAGCATCAAAAAAATATGCGGCGGCTTGGAAAAAGCCATAGAAACTTTAGGCCAAAAGAATCAAAGGAAAACCCAAGCCTCCCGGCGAAAGTATTTTTAAGAAAGAAATTTCTTAAAATTTTGCCGAGGAGGAGCATGATGAAAAAATTCTTTGCCGTTATTGCCATCTTCATTCTTTTATTAAGTTTCCTTCCGCCTGCCGGTCATGCAAAAGCGAATGGCTCGAAAGAGCAGCGCTATTCGGTCCTGTTTAACAAGAATTCCATTCCTTCCACATTTGACCAGCAGGTAAAAAGCTTGGGCGGAGAAGTAACCTATACCGTTCCGGAAATTGGCTTTGCTCAAGTGAAGGTTCCATCAAAGGCATTTGGAAAATTGAAAGGGATTTCTGGTGTAAGCACGGCCAATCCTTCGATTAAATGGAATCTTCCTAAGACACACAAGATCAAAGCAAGCAATATCAATCCCGGCAATGCGGTTCTCTGGGACAAGCAATGGGATATTCAGCGCATCACGAATAATGGGGAAAGCTACAAGCTTGGAACAGGTTCCCATGATGTCGTTGTGGGAGTGATTGATACAGGAATCGACCGGGATCATCCGGACTTGGTGAAAAACCTGATGCCTGGTTCCAAAAACTTTGTTCCGGCCGGAGGATTCCAAGGGACGGAACCATATGAAAATGGGGATCCAAACGCATTCGATGATCTCCATGGGCATGGGAGCCATGTTGCCGGATCCATCGCAGCAAATGGGGCCATGCTGGGCGTAGCACCGGATACAGGAATCCGGGCTTATCGCGTATTTGGCACCAGCTCTGCGGAAACATCATGGATTATTGCAGCAATGGTTGCCGCAGCCAACGATGGGGTGGATGTCATTTCCATGAGTTTGGGCGGATTTGATGTCAAAGGGCAAATTTTTTATATTGATCCTGAAACAGGGAAAAAAGAAAATCTCGGAAATGATGTGGCGGATTTCAAAGCCTACAAACGTGCCGTCGATTATGCTACAGGCAAAGGGTCTCTTGTAGTTGTGGCTGCAGGAAATGAAAGCCTGAATGCAACGAATAAAAAAGAGGTCATGGAATATATCAATTTAGAACTTGCCGAATATGGGCTTTATGCTGTCGGAGCCGGTTTTGAAGTGCCGGGCACCATTCCGGGTGTCGTGACGGTTTCTGCAACGGGACCGAAAGATGTTCTGGCAAACTACTCAAACTACGGTCCGGGATTTATAGACATTGCCGCAGTGGGTGGGGATGCGAGAATGTACGATCAATATGAAGCAGAAGGAAGGTTTGATGAATATATAAACAAGCGCCTGTTTGAACAGGAGTTCAACCTGAGTGCAGGTGAAGATGGCGGCTACTATTGGTCCATCGGTACATCCATGGCTACTCCAAAAGTATCTGCTGTCGCTGCACTGCTAATCGACAAACATGGAAAAATGCCGCCGAAAAAACTGGAGGACCTGTTATACAAAACGGCTGTCGATCCAGTAAAGGGTACCGACAAAAAGAACTTTGGAAGCGGGCATTTGAATGCTTACAGAGCTTTAAAGTAAACGAAGGATTATATGATAATCCATAAAACAATAATGTAGGATTTCCTTATAATTGCCATAATTGCCGTTTTTTGGTCCTCATGAAATGCTTATGAGGACTTTTTTTAATGGTTGGGTGGCGGACTGATCCCCTTAAGAGTGTCTTGATCCTTATCACGGTCACTGGCTCCGCCCGCCAATGCCCTTAAAAGGTCAAAAGCGTGTTACGCGGTCACTGGAGCGGCTCTCCAATGCCCGCGAAGGGACAAAAGCGCGTAACGCGGTCACTGGCTCCGCCCGCCAATGCCCGCGAAGGGACAAAAGCGCGTAACGCGGTCACTGGAGCGGCTCTCCAAGATAAAGTCCGTATAATTGTGTAAAAAGAATAGGTCACCATCATGACCCGTGATACAATGTTTTTCGACCAAGAAAACCATAAACGGAGGACATGATGATGACCCAAATAAATATTACTATAAATCTGGAAGATCTCAAAGCGAAAGTTGAAAACAGTTCACTAGAATCGCCTGTGAAGGCTTCCCTTGCTCTCATTTTAAATTCTTTGATGGAAAAGGAAAGGGATGAGTACATCAATGCTCTTCCCTACGAAAGGAATGAGGAGCGGAGAGACTCTCGGAATGGCTATTATACGCGTGAGCTGGTCACCGGCGCAGGCTCTTTAAAATTAAAAGTTCCCCGTACCAGGGATGGTGAATTCTCTACCACTATTTTTAAAAAGTTTCAGCGCTGGGAACAAGCGTTAATCGTCTCCATGATGGAAATGGTCGTCAATGGTGTTTCTACGCGTAAAGTAGGTAAAATTGTGGAGGAACTATGCGGAAAAAGCGTTTCAAAATCATTTGTATCAGAGTTAACCAAATCGCTTGATCCCATTGTTAATGAATGGAGAAACCGCCCCCTGAACACTTTATACTATCCGTATATGTATGTGGATGCCATGTATATTAAAGTCCGTGAGAATGACAAAGTTGTATCAAAAGGTGTTCATGTGGCATGTGGGGTCAATGAAAATGGTTATAGGGAAATTATTGGTTTACAGGTTAGCCATAAAGAGTCCACGGAAAGTTGGTCTGCTTTTTTTGACTACCTAAAATCACGGGGGCTCCAGTCTCCCAAAATGGTTATTTCAGATGCCCATGCCGGACTGGTAGAATCCATTAAACAATCATTTCTTGGAACATCATGGCAAAGATGCTGTGTACACTTTTTGCGAAATATCATAGATGCACTGCCAAAAAAGAACACCCAGGAGATCCGCCAAGAAATCAAGGACATTTTTAAAACATCTAAGCTGTCCCATGCCCGGGAGTTAAAGAATCAGTTTGTAGAGAAACATCAGGATTCTAAAGGCCTTCAAAAGGCTATCACGAAGCTGGAGGAGGGGTTTGAGGACGCGATGCAATTTCACTCCCAATCCGCCGAATATCATAAGCATTTGCGCACCACTAATATGCTGGAACGCGTAAACAGGGAAATCCGCAGAAGGGAAAAGGTGATTTCAATATTTCCCAATGATCAATCGGCTATCCGGACAATTGGCTCAGTCCTGATGGATATAGACGAGGATTGGGCTGGTAAACAGTATTTGAAGGGCTACGGGGGAGCATAACCGGAGAACGCCACCATTGACCTTGCTTTTGTCCGTGTAGTGGGATTCACGCAGGCTAGCGAAAAGAAAAGCCTGAAGGCTAACCTGCAATGTATGGTAACACGGACAAATCGATTCTAAGCATTCGCTGGCGGGGCCCCGCCCCCTTCCAGCGCCTACTAAGAATCGGGCGCTGCGGTCAATGGCAAGCAGCTACGCTGTGGCTGTGCTTTGATGGAGAGTTCAGCAAGAATTTAAAAAATTCTAGTCTGGGTAGGGGGCTCCCCCGCCCCTACCCAGACTGAATATTCAAATAGAGATTATACCTTAACAAAGGTCGAAAACATTAATGTATTTTTACACATAAATAAGGACTTGACTCTCTCCAATGCCTGCGAAGGGTCAAAAGCGCGTAACGTGGTCACTGGCTCCGCTCTCCAATGCCCGCGAAGGGACAAAAGTGCGTAACGCGGTCACTGGCTCCGCCCGCCAATGCCCGCGAAGGGACAAAAGCGCGTAACGTGGTCACTGGAGCGGCCCGCCAATGCCCGCGAAAGGACAAAAGCGCGTAACGCGGACACTGGAGCCGCTCGCCAATGCCCGCGAAGAGGCAAAAGTGCGTAACGCGGTCACTGGCTCCGCCCGCCCATCCCCCCAAAAAAGCTCCATGAAGCGCTCCTTCTTAAAGTGTTCATTTTTTGTGAAAAACTCCGTAATCCAATTGTAATAATTGAAACATCGGTGTAAAATTAAAAGAGTTGCAGATACATATTTTTGTCGGGCAAACTTTATAAAAAGGGAAGTTTTTCAATTGGCTGGACGGATCAAATTACCTGGGTGGATTCTATTGTTTTTGGTGATTTTCCTTATAATTGGGGGAATTGACAGACTGGTAAACGTCTCAATCAAGGCGAAAAGCCAGGAAGAAATCCAAGAGGAGAAAGTTGTCAGCAAGTATCCTAAGATTAACTTGAAGACTGTAACAAAGCAGACGGATGAATATACATATTCTATCAACGAACCTGACATAGATAGTGAGAATGTCAATAAACCCATTAATAAATGGATCAAGGGTCAGAAAGAGAAATTTATAGAGGAAGCCGTACAAAACAAAGAGGAGCTTACAGATGGCATGCGTGCCGATCTCAACATCCAGATGGAGACCAATCGGATTACGGAAGATTATTACAGCCTTGTTTTCCGGAAATATATGATAAACGGCGGAGCAAACGGACAGAATACGGTGAAAGTTTTCAACATCGATATTGAAAATGACCGCTTTCTAAAAATCGGCGATATTTTGGATTTGAATAAAGACAACCTGGAAGGCATTCAAAAGGTTGTTTGGGATGAACTTCATAACAATAAAGAAATCCAGCCGTATTTGGTTGTTGAAGATTTTAATCAGTGGGTGAAGCATCCGGAAAACTGGGAATGGTCCATCGACCGCAAGAACTTTTCCTTATACATAGATGAATACAAAATTGCCGCAGGAGCGGCTGGCGCTATTGAAATTGATGTCCCCGTTGAAAAGATGTATATCTATCTCCAAAAAGACGTTGATTCATTTTTAAAAATGCCAAAAGAGCAGAAGCTTGAAAAAGAAAAAATCATTCAGCAGGAACAATTGAAACTGGATACGAATGGTAAATATGTGGCGCTGACATTCGATGACGGTCCAAGTCCAGATGTAACGCCGAGAATACTGAAAACATTGAAGGAACACAATGCAAAAGCCACCTTCTTCATGCTTGGAAACCAAGTGGATTATTATCCTGAGCTTGCCCGGAAAGTGGCGGAAGAGGGACATGAAATCGGCAACCACTCTAAAAGTCATCCGAACTTATCGAAATTAGGGCCGAAGAAAATAAAAGAGGAAATGGACTATTCGAAGGAAAAAATTGTGGAAGCAACCGGAATAACTCCTCATCTGCTCCGTCCTCCTTATGGCGCCTATAACGATCATTTTGTAAAATACGCAAAAGAAAACGGCGATTCTATCATTCTTTGGTCAGTGGATTCTTTGGATTGGAAGATCCGAAATGCTTTTTCGGTGAAAAAGAAAGTCGAAAGCAGCGTTGCTCCGGGGGGAATGGTCCTTATGCACGATATCCATTCCTCAACGGCAGATGCATTGCCGAATCTTTTGACTCAATTGGAAAAGGAAGGCTATCAATTTGTCACGGTGTCCCAGCTTCTCAACTGGAAAGAAGAGCAGGGGACAGGGCCGCATTTTGGAAGTTTGAAATAATCAATTTGAAAGGAGCAGCACGAGCTGCTCCTTTGGTGTTTGTATTGACATGCCTTCATTCTATATGTTATTAAATTAAATATTAGCACTCATGAGGACAGAGTGCCAAGTACCAATGGAAAGGGGATTTTCAGATGGCAAAACAGGCTTTCAAAGCTGAGTCCAAAAGACTGCTTGATTTGATGATCAATTCCATCTACTCCAATCGTGAAATCTTTTTGCGGGAATTGATCTCAAACGCGAGTGATGCAATTGACAAGATGTACTACAAGGCGCTTACGGATGACTCTTTGACGTTTAACCGTGAGGATTATTACATAAAAATTGATGCCGACAAAGAGAGCCGGACCTTGAAAGTAATGGATACCGGGATCGGAATGACAGAGGAAGAGCTTGAAAACAACCTCGGGGTCATTGCCAAGAGCGGTTCGCATGTCTTCAAAAGCGAAAATGAGATTAAAGACGGCCATGATATCATCGGCCAATTCGGCGTCGGGTTTTATTCGGCTTTTATGGTGGCTGACAAGGTGACGGTTTTGACAAAAGCTTTCGGAAGCGATCAGGCTTTTAAATGGGAATCCACCGGCGCGGACGGCTATACAATCGAGCCGTATGAAAAAGAGAACGTCGGCACTGAAATCCTCTTGAAGATCAAGGAAAACACCGAGGATGAAAATTATGATGAGTATTTAGAGGAATATCGCTTAAGATCAATCATCAAAAAATACTCCGATTTCATTCGCTATCCAATCAAGATGGAAGTCACCGAAAGCAGGCTGAAAGAAGGCAGCGAAAATGAATTCGAGGAATACAAAGAGGAACAGACGATCAACAGCATGGTTCCGATTTGGAGAAAGAACAAAAGCGAACTGACTGACGAAGATTACGTGAACTTTTATCAGGAAAAACATTATGGCTTTGACAAGCCCCTCAAGCATATCCATATTAAAGTCGACGGCACTGTCAGGTATAATGCAATCCTATTTATCCCAGAAAATATTCCTTTTGACTATTACTCGAAAGAATTCGAAAAAGGGCTTGAGCTGTATTCCAGCGGCGTACTGATCATGGAGAAATGTCCGGATCTGTTGCCCGATTATTTCAGTTTTGTCAAAGGGATGGTTGACTCCGAAGACTTGTCGCTGAATATTTCAAGGGAAATTTTACAGCAGGACCGGCAGTTGAAGTTTATCGCCAAAAATATCCAAAGCAAAATCAAACGGGAATTGGAGAACTTTTTAAAGAACGACAGGGAAAAATACGAACTGTTCTACAAATCTTTCGGCCGTCAGCTTAAATTCGGCGTCTATAACAATTTCGGCCAGGATAAGGACGTCTTGCAGGATCTGTTGATGTTCTATTCTTCCAAAGAAGAGAAGCTTGTCACACTCGATGAATATGTATCAAGAATGCCGGAAGACCAGAAATATATTTACTATGCGACCGGCGAAACGAATGAAAGAATCGCCCGGATGCCGCAGACCGAGCTTGTGGCGGACAAGGGGTATGAGATTCTATACTTTACGGAAGATGTCGATGAGTTTGCGATTAAAATGCTGATGTCCTATAAAGATAAAGAATTTAAATCTGTCGCAAGCGGTGACCTGGGCATTGATGAGGAAACCAAGGAGAAGACTGAGGCGGAAGAAAAGGAAAACAAGGACCTTCTGGATTATATGAAAGAGACCCTTTCCGGCAAAGTGAAGGATGTCAAAATTTCCACACGCCTTAAAAACCATCCGGTGTGCCTGACGGCTGACGGGGAGGTTTCCATTGAAATGGAAAAGATCCTCAGCGCCATGCCGAACAACCAGGAAGTAAAAGCGGATAAAATCCTCGAAATCAATGCGGATCACGACGTATTCAGGTCATTGAAAGCCGCTTTCGAACAAGATAAAGAAAAGGCTGCCCTTTATACAAATCTCCTGTATAATCAGGCGCTGCTCATCGAAGGATTGCCGGTTGCAGATCCAATAGAATTTACAAATGATATTTGCAAGGTTATGGTATAAACATGGGGCAGTCCCAAGAAACGGGGCTGCCCTCTTCATATAAATTATTTGCAGGAGGTATGGACATTGTCGAATCCATTTGAAAATTTTACCCCGGATTTTTGCACGTCAGGCACATTTATGAGGCTGCCTTCCGAAAGGGAAAACCCCAAAGTGGCCATTTTGGGAATGCCTTTTGATACGGCGGCTTCCTACAGGGCAGGCGCAAGGTTTGGCCCGCAGGCGATACGTCAGGCATCTTTGACCTTATCACCGCAGAATGAATTGCTGAAAGTTTCGCCTTTTGAAGATACGCAAGCTATTGACATGGGGGATTTGCCTGTTATCACCCAAAATATTCATAAAAGTTATGATATTATGGAAAAAGCCATGTTGGAACTAATGAAGAAAAACATCATTCCTATCGGGCTGGGAGGAGACCACTCCATCACATTAGCAAGTCTGCGTGCAGCTGCCAAGGTTTACGGACCTGTCGCCCTGCTTCAGTTTGACTCTCATACAGATACATGGGATACATATATGGATGAAAAATACTGGCACGGCTCTCCTTTTATCCGGGCACATGAAGAGGGGCTTGTCCAGCCGGATAAAGTGATTCAAATCGGCATGCGTGGCTGGGACATTGATTCCAGCTTGGAATTGGGTTACAACGTTGTTACACAGGATGAGCTGTTCAACCGGGGAATTGACGATGTTGTTCAACAAGTTAAAGACATCATTGGTAATACACCTTGTTTTTTAACCTTTGACATTGACTTTGTTGACCCAGCCTATGCGCCGGGTACCGGAACTCCAGAGGTTGGGGGCTTCAGCAGCCATGAAACACTAAAAATGGTCCGTTCCCTGACAGACATGAACTTTATAGGTTTTGACCTTGTGGAAGTGCTGCCGTCCTTCGATCCAACCCAAATAACGGCTCTGTTGGCAGCAACCATTGTGCACAACTTTGGAAGCCTTGCAGCCGTTCAGTTGAATTAAGAAAAGCGCAAGGCGCGCAGCCTTAGGCGACAAGCACAAGACGAATTTTGATGAGGCAGCTTTTCAGCCACCACAGCAATTCGGCTTGTGACCTCGAGCCGATGGCGCCTGGAGCTGGACATTATGTAATCTTTGTTTGAAGAGAAAATTCGGTAAAATTTTATGCTTTCTTTAGCTTCAAGAAAAGGTGAAATAAGGAAGAAATTGAAGCCGCTCCGCTCTGAGCGGCTTTTCAAATTGGCTAGACAATTTTTCAAAAAAGAACAAATCAGCCTATTAATGTATAATAGATCTGTATGTAAAAAAGGAGGTCAAAAAGAATGCCTGCTGATATGAAATTAATTTCCGAAAAGCTTCCGGATCTTTTTTCGGGGGACTCGGTTGATATAGCGGAAAAAATAGATAAATCTCAAGATTTTATGGAAGGTGTCAGAAACCTTATCGAGCTTTGCGGCGATGATCCGAATCGGGAAGGCCTCGAAGAAACACCATACAGGGTTTTAAAAGCTTTCCTGGAATATACGGAAGGATATAAGGAAAATCCCGCTGTCCACTTGGAAAAAACCTTCGATGTAAAACATAAAGAATTGGTTTTGGTTAAAAATATCGAATTCCACTCCATGTGCGAGCATCACTTTGCGCCGTTTTTTGGCGTAGCCCATGTCGGTTATATGCCTGACGCCAAGATTACAGGGTTATCCAAAATCGGCCGGATGGTGGAAGGATATGCGAAACGCTTCCAAGTTCAGGAAAGGCTGACAAACGAGATTGCGGATGCAATCGAGGAAATCTTGGAGCCCCAGGGAGCCATGGTGGTGATTGAAGCGAAACATATGTGCATGTGCGGAAGAGGGATTAAAAAGTCAAACTCATCAACGACAACAACAGCTGTCAGGGGATTGTTTGAAGAAAGATCGGATGCCCGGATGGAATTTTTATCTCTGATCAATCGGTAATCGCCGCAATGCTGTGAAAGGGTGAAGAGGTGAGGGAAATGAGACATGCAATTATCACGGCAGGCTCAAAAGGGATTGGCCGTAAAGTTACCGAGGAATTCCTTCGGAGGGGCTGCAGTGTGACCGTGAATTATTACAGCGATGAAGACAGGATAAAAGAGCTCATAAAAGAATGGGAGCCTTATAAGGGGCAGTTACAATTTGTACAGGGGGATGTAACCCAAAAGGAAGATATCGCCAACATTGTTGAGCAGGCGGTGAGCAGATTCGGCAGAATCGATTATTTGATCAATAATGCCGGGCCGTATATTTTTGAGCGGAAAAAGCTGATGGATTACGAAGACAGCGAATGGTATGAGATGATTGACGGGAATTTAAATGCTGTTTACCATTTTTTAAAATTAACCATCCCTGTCATGAGGAAGCAAAAGTTCGGCAGAATCATCACATACGGTTTTCAGGATGCGGAGCATTCCCCTGGATGGATGTACCGTTCCGCATTCAGTGCAGCCAAAGTGGGGCTCGCGTCACTGACGAGGACGATTGCCCTTGAAGAAGCAGAATATGGAATTACGGCCAATATGGTCTGCCCGGGAGACATTGTCGGCGAGATGAAAGAAGCGGATATTGAGATGGCCAGGCAAATAAAAGATGAGCAGACACCGATCGGCAGATCCGGTACGGGAGAGGATATTGCACGGCTGATCGGTTTTATATGCGATGACGATTCAGATTTGATTACCGGCAGCATTATTTCCGCTTCAGGCGGGATCCATGTTGTCAATCGATATAAAAATTAGGATAAGCTGCGGTCCCGGCCTTTTGTTCAAGTAAAAGAAAGTATAAGCTGATATGAAAATTTTTTTCAAAAGAAGCCTTTCTTTGTCTAGCTCCAGCGCCCAGCGACTAGCAAACTTCACACTCCTCCACTACGATAAGTCAACATCGGCTCGTACCTCGCCGTGTTTCCTTTATCTCATTGCGGAGTGCTCCAGTTTGTACGTCGCTAAACGGGCGCTTGCGCTTTTCTTACTGCGCCCATGCCGGGCGCACAACGAAAAACCCGAATGCAGAAATGCATTCGGGTTTGGAAGTTCTAATAATAGACTTTGATTTTTACAGTTCTTACGCCCCAATTCAGAGCTTTCTTTTTCGTTGGCATATGAAGATCGATCTTATTTTTCTTAATGGCGCCGCCAGTATCTCCTGCAATTGCCATCCCGTATCCTTCAACATAGACTTTGGATCCAAGAGGAATTTGCTTTGGATCAACAGAAATGACTTTTGCATTGGGATTTTTCTTCAGGTTGATGCCAGTAGCGGTAATGCCGCTGCATCCTTTACATTTCGCTGTATATGCGGTCGCTCTTACTTTCATAGTTTTATAGGCGGCCTTTTTAGCCGGTGCTTTCTTGGCGGGTGCCTTTTTAGCCGGTGCCTTCTTGGCCGGTGCCTTTTTTGCTGTGGACTTTGCCGCAGGTTTAGTAATCTTTAAAACTTGGTTTATCCTGATTGTATCGCTTTTCAGGCCGTTCCAGCTTTTGATCTGATTGACGGATACCTTATGTTTAGTAGCAATTTTCCATAATGTATCGCCTTTTTGAACTTTATATGTAGTGCCGGCGGCTGAGGAAGCTCCTGTAAAACCAAATACTAGAAATAAAGCTGTTAAGGCTGATATGACAATTTTCTTCAAAATAACGTACCCCTTTTGTTCTTGGTAGGCTCAGTATAACAAGCGAATGTAACAAGAATGTTTCAAAGGGATAGTATTTGTGTTACAAATGGTGAATAATGGTTTATTTTCATAAATCTTGGAACGAATAATAACTCAAATACGACATAATCTATTAAAATTTGCCTGGAACGGAGGTAAGGATGGGATTTGAAGGAAAGCCAGTAAAGATTGTCCAAACAGAAATGGACTGCGAACGATTAGCCATTTAAGAATCCCAATGGTTAAAGCCTGCTTGCCCGTTTACGGTGGAAGTCTCAATTAACAATTTCTCCGCAATACTTGTGAATCAGGAAAAACTTATTGACCATCCTTTATATTGATTGATAAAATAACTTAGCATCTAAAAATAAGCGATGAGGGTTATGGGTAACACTATAACAAGAGCAGCTTCTGGAGAGACCGCAATGCGCGGCGCCGAAGGATTCACAATCTCAGGCAAAAGGACAGAAGAGTAACTTACGAACATTTTTGTATGTTATTCTACTATCTTTGAGATTGGAGCAAATCCAATCTTTTTTTGTTTTTAAAAATACATTTGGGGTGACTTGCGAATGGAGAAGAGACGTGCAGTAGTAAGTGTTGTGGGAAAAGATCAGGTCGGCATTATTGCAAGTGTGACAAATATACTCGCCGATAATCAGGTGAATGTCCTTGATATAAGCCAGACGATTTTGCAGGACTTTTTTACAATGATGATGGTGGTCGATGTATCTGAAATTGAAAACCTGGATTCTCTGCAGAAACAATTTGACGAACTTGGAGACAAGATCGGACAGAAGATCAATATTCAACGGGAAGAAATATTTCAATCCATGCACCGGATATAAGAAGGGGTTTTGACCATGAATATAGCTTTGACTGAAATGATGGAAACAATCAGAATGGTCCAGATGGAAAACCTGGACATACGTACGGTTACAATGGGAATCAGCCTGTCGGATTGTGCAGATTCTGATTTTGAAAAAATGAACAAGCGCGTATACGAGAAAATCACGGGTTATGCCGGCCGCTTGAAAAGCGTTGCTGAAGAAGTGGAAAAAGAATACGGGATTCCGATTGTCAACAAGCGTATTTCCGTAACGCCCATTGCGGAAATTTTAGGCAATGCCACAAAAGAGCAGGCGGTTGAACTGGCCAAAACGCTTGATAGAGCAGCTAAGACGCTTGGCATAGATTTTATCGGAGGGTATTCGGCTCTTGTACATAAGGGGATCACGAAAGGAGATCAAACGCTGCTTGATGCGCTTCCGGAGGCGCTGAGCGTGACAGAGCGGGTCTGCTCTTCAATTTCAGTGGCAACGACGAGGACGGGCATCAATATGGATGCCGTGGGCCTGATGGGAAAAATCATCAAAGAGGCTGCGGAAAGGACGAAAGACCAAAACGGACTTGCCTGCGCGAAGCTTGTTGTTTTCAGCAACCCTGTTGAAGACAATCCTTTCATGGCGGGCGCTTTCCATGGAACAGGCGAAGGCGAGGCTGTCCTTAATGTCGGGGTCAGCGGGCCCGGCGTTGTTCTGAATGCTTTGAGGCGCCATCCTGATGCCGATCTTGGACAGGTGGCGGATGTCATCAAGAAAACCGTCTTTAAAATTACACGTGCCGGCGAATTGATCGGACGGGTCGTGGCGGACCGCCTGGATGTGCCTTTCGGAATTATGGATTTATCGCTTGCACCGACAAATGCACTCAATGACAGCGTGGCGGAAATTCTAGAGGAAATCGGTCTGGAGCGGGTTGGAACCCACGGAACGATTGCTGCGCTTGCCTTGATGAATGATGCGGTCAAAAAAGGAGGCGCCATGGCGAGTTCTTATGTTGGCGGGTTGAGCGGGGCTTTCATCCCTGTCAGCGAAGATGAAGGGATGATCCGTGGAATCATGGATGATGCACTAACCTTATCCAAGCTTGAAGCCATGACGTGCGTCTGCTCTGTTGGGTTAGATATGATTGCACTATCAGGTGATGCTTCCTCAGAAACCCTGGCGGCAATCATAGCTGATGAAGCGGCCATTGGCATGATCAACAAAAAGACGACAGCCGTCCGTGTCATCCCTGTTCCGGGCAAAAAAGAGGGGGACATGGTAGAGTTCGGTGGACTGCTCGGACGTGCACCCGTATTGGGAGTCAATGCCTTCAGTTCGGAAAAATTCATCCGCCGCGGCGGACGTATTCCTGCACCATTGCAGTCATTGATTAATTAACTTCATTCAGCAGAAGTCTCCCACTTCTGTAAGTAGTGAGATGAATGCATATTGGTATTCCATTCAGTGGGGGGCAAACCCCGGCTGAATAAAGTTAAAGCCTTCGGCGGATGCCACAGATTTTCAGAGGAAATTTATCGAGCGGAGCTCGATAAAATCTGGGCGCAAATACGCCAAGGCGCATTTGATAGTGGAAACCCAATTTTTACAACTTATGTGAAATAGCCCTATCGGTACTGTTGGTTAGAGCCGGCAGTTCCGATGTTTTTTTATGCAATTAGCCAAAATAAACACCTTGTTTTTTAAATTTTAAAAAAATTATATTGAGATTCGCGAAGGTTGAATGTATAATTTGGTAAACGCTTTCATTATTTTAAAATAACAAAATCCAAGGAGGGGGAAGGAATGGAACTGTTTGTTGAATGGCTTAATGATGTGTTATGGAGTTCTCCAATTATTTATTTGTCACTAGGAATAGGGGTTCTTTTTTCAATCATGACTCGGTTTTTGCAACTTCGGCTGATTAAAGATATGGTGAGTCAGCTCTTCTCAGGAAAAAGTTCAGACGCAGGAATTTCATCTTTTCAGGCAATGTCTGTCGCACTTTCCGGTCGAGTCGGCACCGGTAATATTGCCGGCACCGCGACTGCAATTGCCTTTGGCGGCCCCGGAGCTATTTTTTGGATGTGGGCAATTGCTTTCCTTGGTGCAAGCACAGCCTATGTTGAATCTACGTTGGCGCAAATTTACAAAGTGAAGCAGGATGGTCAATACCGCGGTGGGCCAGCCTATTATATTGAAAAAGGGATGGGAAAAAAGTGGTACGCGGTTATTTTTGCAGTGGCTTCCGCAATTGCCATGTCGCTGCTTATGCCAGGTGTCCAAGCAAACTCTATTGCGATGGGACTTGATAATGCATTTGGTTTAAGTACACTCATTACAGGTATCATTATCGTATTATTATTGGGATTTATCATTTTTGGCGGTATTAAACGAATTGCAAAAGCTGCACAATTAATTGTTCCTTTCATGGCAATCGGTTATGTCCTCGTTTCCTTAATTGTCATTGCTTTTAACATAACGGAATTACCAGCAATTCTTGCATTGATCTTTAAAAGTGCTTTCGGCTTTGATGCTGCTTTCGGCGGAATTATTGGGATGGCAATTTCTTGGGGAGTGAAACGCGGAATCTATTCGAATGAAGCAGGGCAAGGATCAGGAGCACATGCTGCAGGGGCAGCGGAAGTGTCCCACCCGGCAAAACAAGGACTCGTTCAAGCTTTTTCCGTTTATATTGATACGCTTGTCGTCTGTTCCGCGACTGCTTTCATGATTATTATCACGGGGATGTATAATACAGTTCGGCCGGATAATACATTCATTGTTAAGCGATTGGGTGATGTCGAGCCGGGTCCTATTTATACACAAGCTGCAGTAGAAACAGTTCTGCCCGGATTTGGTGCAGGCTTCGTTGCTATTGCTCTTTTCTTCTTTGCATTTACAACGATCATGGCCTATTACTATATTGCTGAAACGAATATAGCTTATCTCACCAGGGGAAGAGACGGAAGGCTAGCTATGTTTGTTGTTAAGATTGTTCTATTAGCTGCCTCTTTTTATGGAAGTGTAAAAACAGCGAAAGTTGCGTGGGATCTCGGAGATATTGGTCTTGGAATAATGGTTTGGCTAAACTTAATAGCCATCTTGATTCTCTACAAACCGGCTATGCTCGCTTTAAAAGACTATGAACAGCAGCGTAAAGAAGGAAAGGATCCTGTTTTTGATCCGGAAAAAATCGGAATTAAAAATGCGGACTTTTGGGAAAGCGAAGATTTTGATAAACGTGATGTAAGCTAATTTGTAAAACGTGGGGTATTCTTCAGGGCAGGATTATATAAAAAGGCTCCCGGGTTACCAGTCCGGGAGCTAAATGGCATACGAATGACTTCAACTATTAACTTACTTCAACGCTTCCAAATACAATTCATTCACTTTATCCCAATTCACAGTGTTCCACCAATTCGTGACGAATTCCGGTCGTCTGTTCTGATACTTTAAATAATAAGCATGCTCCCAGACATCAATGACAAGCAGCGGTTTTTTCCCGGCCATTAATGGAGTGTCCTGATTTGCTGTACTTATGACTTCTAACTCATTCCCATTAAGTACTAGCCAGCCGTATCCACTGCCAAACCGGGAAATGGCGGCTTTGGACAGCTTATCTTTAAAGTCATCAAAGGTTTTAAAGTAAAAGTCGATGGCTTTGGCTATATCTCCTTTTGGTTCATCACCTCCTTTAGGACTCATCACTTCCCAAAATAGGCTATGACAATAATGCCCTCCGCCGTTATTTCTTACACCTGTCTGCACTTCTTCAGGCAAAGAGTTTAAGTTGCTGAGCAAGTATTCAACAGGCTTACTTTTTAAATCATCGTACCCGGCTAATACATTATTTAAATTATTGACGTATGTAGCATGATGTTTATCATGGTGAATCTCCAATGTTCGTCCGTCAATATATGGCTCTAGTTCATCATAATCATAGCTTAGCGCGGGTAAAACAAATGAAGACATTCCGATATCTCCTTCCTTTTTTCTCAATTAAGTTTACTATGGTAAAAAAAGTTTACCTAATGCAAAATCTACAATATCTATATTCAAAAGTCAATTGACTTGTGAAAAAATAGGAATTTAGTATGACATTGATATCGGGATAAGCTATTTAAAGAGTGAACTTCTTGACTTCAATCGCATTTCCGCATGAAGGGAGTCGTATTTAACTTCGTTCAGCAGAAATCTCCCACTTCTGTAAGTGGTGAGATGAATGCCTATTGGTATTCCATTCAGTGGGGGGGGCAAACCCCGGCTGAATAAAGTCAAAGCCTCCGGCGGATGCTACAGATTTTCAGAGGAAATTTATCGAGCGGAGCTCGATAAAATCTGGGCGCAAATACGCTAAGGCGCATTTGATAAGGTTAAAAAATGGCAATTTGAATCCTGAGTCCAAGTGGTGTGTATAGGCCCCAATAAGCAATTCCAAGTAGCCTTAATTTGTCATACAATCGATCATTTTCTAAATAAATCTCAAAGGAGGAATCGTTTAAAATAAAAGTAGAAAAGTCAGAGGAGGCGTAGATGAATAAACTAAAGAGTTTAACTTTGGAACAGTTGATTCCGAAAGTGCTACAGGCCGTACTTAATATTTCACTCATTTTCTTGGCAATCATTTTATCCGCGCTACTTGTTCAAGAGCTGTTCATTTTCGGCCAAATTCTGCTGCAAAAAGAAAACAATGATTATAAGCTTTTCCTGGCGAATATCCTTCTTTTCTTTTTATACTTTGAGTTCATCACCATGATTGTCAAATATTTTAAAGAGGATTATCATTTTCCCCTGAGATACTTTCTCTACATCGGCATCACAGCGATGATCAGATTGATCATCGTCGATCACGACCATCCCATCAATACTTTGCTTTATTCGCTAGTCATTCTTATTCTAATTATTGGCTATTTCATTATGAATATTACACCTCGTGAAAGACCTGATAGCAGGTGGTTTTTTAAAAATTAAATTTTTGAATGACCATTAATTTGGGAATCGATTTAAGGATTTTTTGATTATCATTGGTGTCGATAATGAATAGAGAAAAAAACGCGGGTTAATTGATTAGGCCAGTCCTAATCAATTAACCCGTGTTTTTTTCTGTTCTTATCTGTTCTTTTAATAAAAACTCTCTGATTTCTTCCAATGTCAATCCCATATGCTTAGCTAGCGTAATCAACTCCACCCATTCTGGATCTAATGCCACTTTCAAAATAAGGCCCCCTCCTTATGTATCTGTAGCAATTAAAAACATTTTATCGTACATAGGTTAAAATGAAGTTAAAAAAATAAATTATTGGGAAAATTTATTTGTTTTTTAAAAGAATAAAAGACTGTCTAGGGCTCAAACAGGAGATAGACAGCCTTAAGACAGAGAAAACGATACTTTTTGTTGGGAAAATTCAAGATGAAATGCTTAATTTAGTGATTTCCTATAGAGAGTTTATAACCGAATCCTCTCTCTGTCTGAATGTATTTTGGCTTTTTAGGGTTGTCCTCAATCTTTTTTCTCAGGGTGCTTAAATGAACCTGGACTGTTTTCAGGTCTGCATTTGAATCCATTCCCCATATACGATCATAAAGCTGTTCTGCGCTGAATACTTGGTTTGGGTTTTGGGCCAAGTAGAAGAGGAGCATCTTTTCTTTAGTAAATAGGTCGACTTTTAGGTTGTTTTTATGAACCGTCTTATTCATAAGGTTGATCGTCAAATCTCCCAGCTTTAAAATTTCGGAAGCTGCCAAGCCGGTTCTTCTAATGTTCGCTTTAACCCTAGCAATCAATTCAACAGGGTCGAATGGTTTAATGATAAAGTCGTCGCAACCGATCTCAAAACCCTCAAGCACGATGTTTTTTGACTTTTCACCAGTAATAAATATGAGGATGCCATCGGACTTTTCTCTGAACTTCCGAGCAACATCAAAGCCATTTTTGTCCGGGAGGTGAATATCAAGCAGGAGAATGTCAGGTGTCATTTCATCAATTAAACGCATCCCCTCAGATGCGCTTGCTGATGAAAGGACGATAAATCCTTCCTTCTCGAGATAAAGACGGAGAATAGTGATAATGGAGTGCTCGTCTTCAACAATTAATATTTTAATTGTATTCATGGCAATCCCCTTCCTATTTCAGCTACGAGATAACCCTTATCTATGGGATAAAGGCATTAAAGAGTTTTTGGGGAAGGATACAAATCCATAATCCTCTTATTACGAAAAATAATTAAATTAGTGTTTAATTATTATATCAATTTAGTTCCCTCTATTCATAACTTTACAAATATTGTCGAACGATTTCTGAAAAAAGTAGGGATTAATCAAGTAAAATTGGGACTAAAGTTTGGATGTGATAGGGTGTTCGTGATGAAAATAAAACAAACAATCCTTTTTTTGCTATAACTTTTCTTCTAGTAGCCTGTTCAGTGAAAGAGGAGAGAGATGATACACAGCAAGGGTTATATATCATGAACCACTTTTCGAAGATCGATACAGAAAATTTGAATGGGGATTGGGAATTCTACTGGCATGAGCTGCTTTCACCTGATGATTTTAAAAGTGGGGATCAACCGTCTCCCCATTTGATGAAGGACCCTAATCCATGGAGCAGCTATGAGCTGGATGGAGAGCGGCTGCCCCAACAGGGATATGCGACCTACCGCCTGCAAATGGAATTTCCACAAAGTGAAGTAGGAACAGCCAAGGCCCTTTATATACCAGAAGTTTCATCGGCTTATAAACTTTGGATTGACGATGAACCTAAGGCTGTAAATGGAAAGGTTGGGAAAAGCACAGGTTTAATGAATCCACAAAGCATCCCCAGAACGATTCAATTTCAGGTTAACGATCAGAAAATTGAACTCGTGATGCAAGTATCCAACTTTTATCAATGGAAAGCGGGGATCGTTGACTCTATTTTAATCGGAGAGCCCGAGGTCATTGCCCAATATCGGGAAAAGAAACTTCTTTTTCGGTCGATGATTGTGATGTGCTTGGTGGTGATGGGGCTGTATCATGTAGCTTTATTTGGTTTGCGCAGAAGTGAACTGCCGCTGATTTTTTTCGGGCTGGTCTGTTTGTTCGTGTCGATAAGAGCGGTACGTTTGGACGGAATTCTTGCCTTTTATACGCTGCCATTTTTAAGCTGGGATTGGGGTAAGAAGCTTGAGTATCTGGGGGCATCCCTCGGTATCCTATTTTTTGTCTTGTATACATATACGCAGTTCCCTAAAGACATGAGTTGGAAGATAAGAAATATTATTGTTGCTACGCTGGCGTCTTATGGTCTTTTTGTTATCTTGACGCCGGCCATTGTTTTTACAAATACAATGAAGCTTCTTCAACTACTCATCGTGGTTATATTGATCTATTTAATCCATGTCGATATGAGAGCGCTTATAAAAAAACGAGAGAGCTCCTTGTTGAATGCTATAGCCAATCTATTATTCTTTCTGGCGATTATGAATGATGTCTTGTTCTATAATCATTTGATCAAAACGACTGAGTTGGCATCTGTCGGGCTGTTTTTCTTTTTATTTACACAATCTATTATTATTTCACGGCACTATTCAAAATCCTTTAAGCACACGGAAAAGCTGTCGCGTGATTTGGCGAAGCTGAATGCATCGCTGGAACAGCAAGTGCATGAACGGACGATTGAGCTCCGGCAAATGAACAGGGATCTTCAAACGGCCAATCAAAAATTAAACGAGGCCCATCAATCAAGAAGCAAATGGATACGGAATATTTACCATGAGATTGCAACTCCGCTGACAACTATACGGGCTTATACGAAAGGAATATTGGATGGCGTTATTAATTCCGATAAGAAGTTCATTCAGCTTGTTCACGAACAAAGCTTGTACCTTTCTCGAATGCTGAATGATTTGCATGACATGACGGAAATAGAGAATAGAGAGATTGCATTTAACAGGAAGAAAGTCAACGTACGTGAGTATTTGAGAAAAATTTATGACAAATACAAGATAGATATAGAAAAACAGGGGATTTTATTTCTCTATGAAGAATCGATTTCCGAAGATGATGATCTTTTTGTGTTGATAGATAAACACAGGATTGAACAAGTAATTGTCAATTTCCTAAAAAATGCTCAAAATTTTATTGAGCATGACGGAGTTATCAAATTAGCAGTGACAAAGGACGAAGGCCAACAGCTCGTTATCAAAGTTAAGGACAATGGAGCAGGTATAAATGAAAACGAAATCAATCTCGTATTCGAACGCTTCTTTCGAAGCAGGCGTCATGATGATGTGGAGAACGGCTCTGGACTAGGCTTGGCGATCGCAAAGGAAATTATTGATTATCATGGGGGAACGATAGGTGCTACAAGCAAAGAAGGGGAGGGAAGCTGCTTTTACTTTAAGCTTCCAATTGTCTCCACTGTTTCAAAGGCACACGGAAAATAAGGAGTTCGTGTGTTTTTGTATGGAACCTTAAATTATTTTTTCGTCTTTGAATATAGTAAGATGAGGAAAATGGGAAATGTTGAAGGGTTATCTGTATTTAATGAATAAAATATTTTCGGGAGCTGTTTGATGATTGATTATAAGCAAGATAAACTTTTATCTATAAAGACTACTGATGAACAGCGGATATTTCCAGCGGAACCGCATTATAACCCTTATGAACCGACCCCTTATGAGGCATTGGATCAATTGTTCTCGCGGTACAGACTGACAGCGGATGCTTGCCTTGTGGATATGGGCTGCGGAAAGGGAAGAGTCCCCTTTTATGTTCATTATCATTTTCAGGCCTCTGCCGTTGGAATCGAGATGAATCCCGCTTTGTATGAGGATGCGCTTAAGAACAAAGCAAGCTATAGCAGAAAGGCAAAGCGTAGAAGAGGAAGCGTTGAATTTCATTGTATACTGGCACAGGAATATAATATACAACCGGGGGATAATGTATTTTTCTTTTTTAATCCCTTTTCTGCACAAATTTTTATGACGGTTGTACAGCATATTTTGGAGTCCGTTGAAAAATATCCTCGCACAATCGACCTGATTTTGTATTACTCATCCAACGAATATGTATATTATTTGTTGAATCACACTCAGTTCAAGCTTGTGGAGGAAGTCCGGCTGGATTGCTTTTATGAACGTAATGATCATGAACGAATTTTGATCTATCGAATGAACAAAGGAGGACTTTAAAAATGGGAAACAAGTGGCATGAGCGATTTGATACGGAAGAATATATTTACGGTGAGGAACCGAATTCTTTTATCAAAAGTGAAGCAGGCCGGCTGAGGGATTGCCCGGCTGTAGTTTGTTTCGCCGAAGGAGAAGGGCGGAATGCTGTCTTTTTAGCAAAAAAAGGGCATAAAGTGACGGCTCTAGATTATGCGGAGAGCGGTCTTCAGAAAACTCAGAAGCTGGCTGAAAAAAATCAGGTGAAAGTGGAGACCCAAAGGGCGAACCTCTTAGAATACGAGGCAGAAGCTGACCAATTTGATGCGGCAGTCATGGTATTCGGCCATTTTTATGGACAAGACCAAAAGAACGTCTTTGAAAAACTACTGAAAGCGGTCAAGCCTGGTGGAATCATTATGTTAGAAGTGTACTCAAAAGAGCAGATCGAATATGGAACAGGCGGCCCTCGTGATGTGGAGATGCTGTATGATCCTCAAGATATGCTTGAATGGAGCCGCGGCCACCACATCATACACTTTTTCTATGGAGAACAGGTCAGGGAGGAAGGAATACTTCATACAGGAAAAGCACACGTCATCCAATTGGTGTTAAAAAAGAACTGATTGCATGTTATTCTATTGATCTTTCGGGAGCAATTTATAAGAACCGTCGTAAATGTTTTAAATGAATAAACTCCACTATTCTGCATTAGTACAAATAGCGGAATTTGTCCTCATTCAAGGGGTACTATAAGCTTCCTATAAGAGAGGGTTTTCCCATCCCGCTAAAGGTATACATCTTTTTGCTAAAAAAAGAGAGAGTGTTTTTGCATCCTCATTCCCGGGAAACCAATTCCATTCCATGATATTTATAGAGCAGAGGATAAACCTCTTTGTATATTCTAACGCTAATGAGATATTTTTCAGGGTAAGCACTATCCGTTAAATCTTAGATGCTTAAACACTTAAGCTCTAAAGGGTGATCAGCTTGTAGAGAAAGTAGGTGTATTTTCTCACAAGCTTTTTTATTTTACATTTGGATTTTTGTGGTTTTGTTAATAATAAAAAGACTCCCATGTGATGTGCACCCCAAAAGTTAGACTAATCAATTCTAACTTTTGGGGTGTTTTTGTGGTTAAATATAATGAAGGATTCAAACAAAAAGTGGTTGATGCTTATTTAGCTGGTGAAGGTGGATATTGTTCATTGGCTAATAGATTTGGAATTCAAAGTAAAACGAATATAAGAAAATGGGTCAGTGCGTTCCAACAGTTTGGGAAACAGGGCTTGGTTACCAAAAAGGCGAGCGCGACTTATCCTGTTCAATTTAAATTAGATGTCATAGACTATAAATTAAGAACAGGAGATTCCTTTGAA
The DNA here is from genome assembly GCF_007681465.1 of Siminovitchia fortis. NCBI lineage: Bacteria > Bacillati > Bacillota > Bacilli > Caryophanales > Bacillaceae > Siminovitchia > Siminovitchia fortis. The sequence goes on along the minus strand of NZ_VEKZ01000010.1, from coordinate 37,207 downwards.
GAAGTGGCCAGGAAATTTGGCATTACTGAACCGCCTATGATTCTTAATTGGTTGAAGAAATGGCAAAATCAAGGCGTTGAAGGACTCTCTAAAACAAAGGGGCGTCCATCCATGTCCAACAAGCCAAAGAAGAAAAAGAATGAGAAAAAGTTGACGAAAGAACAACAGCTATTAAAAGAAATAGAATTACTTCGTGCAGAGAATGCCTATTTAAAAAAGCTCCGAGCTTCAGGGATAAATATTCCGAGCCGACTGCTAAAACAGAATTCAGAGTCATCCACGAACTCAGGAAAGAATTCAAATTAGCTGTTATCCTTGAGGCAACAGGCTTCCCAAAGGCAACCTATATGTATTGGCAAAAACGATTTGATGATCCCAATCCAGATGAAAAGATTGAGAAGATTATCAAGGAAATCGTAGACAAGCATAATGGAAATTATGGCTATCGTCGAATTGATATGGAATTACGCAAGAGGGGCTATTGCGTAAATCACAAAAAAATCCTGCGGATTACCAACAAACTTGGCATTATTTGTACATCATACACACGTAAGTCCCGTAAATATAGTACGTACAAAGGAACCGTCGGTAAAATTTCGAAGAACCTTGTCAACCGTAGATTCTATACAAACATCCCATACCAAAAATTAACGACGGATACATCCGAATTCAAATATTGCACAACCGATACGAATGGAAAGTTAATCATCAAGAAGGCTTATTTAGATCCGTTTTTGGATATGTTTAACGGAGAAATTTTATCCTATAGGCTTTCGGAACGTCCGAACGCAAAAGCGATCTTGGATGCTTTGGAAGAAGCAATTGAAATAGCAAAAGATTGCCCCTATCGAACGACCATACACTCTGACCAGGGGTGGGGTTATCAAATGAATGCATACGTAAAGAAACTAAAAGATCATGACATATTCCAAAGTATGTCCCGAAAAGGGAACTGCCTGGATAATTCGCCCATGGAAAATTTCTTTGGCATAATGAAGCAGGAAATGTATTATGGGAAAGTTTATCACTCATTTGAAGAGTTGAAGCAAGCAGTGACTAATTACATTTTTTACTATAACAACGAACGGATAAAAGCAAAGTTGACTGGCATGAGCCCGGTTGAATACCGTCTTCATACCAGCCAACTAGCTGCTTAATATTTAAGTCTAACTTTTGGGGTTCAGTACAATGCACCAAGACTTTCCTGGCCAGGTGCATAGCAATCGAACTTGTAAAGAAAAAACGTTTTTTTGCAAGATGAGAAAAGGTCTTTGTCTTTCCCTTTTAATTATTTTTCACACGAAAAAGAGTAATCTAAGTTAAAAAATGTCATTTCTACAGCTATTTCACCATCTAAATCAAGACAGCCTTCAGAAAGAGCACTAATTTCCTTGCTATTAAAATAAATTTTAGAAGAAATTAAGAACGATGCGACTACGATAATTAATGTAACTATAATGGATAACCGTTGTGGAATTGTTAATTTTTTCAGCCCCATTGAATCCCATCCCTTTTTATTTTAAGATTCCTTTTTACTTTACTATACGCGCTCTTATTTTGCTTCACTAGACTATTTTGCTTTTATTGTTGATCAATCCCACCTACTACTAATAAGGTGCTCTGCTCTTTTTTTGGCAATGATGTTAAAAGAAAGCTAAAATATAACTATAGGTGGGGATACTGTAATGGACGTATTGCTGGAACGAATCTATGTTGGGCAGCCGAAGACTGTCGGAGAAAAGGATGCTGCTCTTCCAATGGATCGTGAGTGGAGGAGCGGGATATTTAAAGAGCCTGTTGAAGGTCCTATATGGTTAGAGAAAACCAACTTGGTTGGAGACGGCCAGGCAGATTTGAAACATCATGGCGGACCTGAAAAGGCAGTATTTGCTTATCCTTCGGAACACTATTTATTTTGGCGAAAAGAGCTTCCGGATACAGAAATTTTTCCAGGCGGGATGGGAGAAAACTTTTCTTTGATAAATCAGCTTGAAAACTCTGTTTCAATCGGAGATATTTACGAAATCGGCGATGCTGTGATCCAGGTATCACAGCCGAGGCAGCCGTGTTGGAAGCCTGCTCGCCGGTTCAAAGTAAAGAATCTGGCATTGCTATTGCAAAATTCAGGTCGAACAGGCTGGTACTACCGTGTATTGAAAGTGGGGCGCGTTGAAGCCGGACAGGAACTGGCACTAATTGATCGGCCATATCCTCATTGGACGATTGAAAAATGTAATACAATCATGCACGTGGAGAAATATAATGTAGAAGAGGCAAAATTACTATCTCAATGTGAAGCTCTATCGCTAAATTGGAGAACCACTTTGGAGAAGCGGATTGAAAAAGGGGAAGACCCGGATGTTAGAAAAAGAGTGATTGGGCCGAACGAATAATATTATAGATTGGAGCATCTGTTACATACTGCGTCAATTTGTCGCTCAAAATGCTCGAATCGAGGCCGTGATTACACGAATTCATCACAAATTTCCGCGAATTTCGTGAGCGGTTCTCAACATTTTGCTATACAATTGACAATAAGCTTCTAAGAAAGGATTCAGATGACTTTGGACCTTATTTTGACATTCATTATTTTGGCTATCACGATCATTTTATTCATGTCCAACCGGATACGGGCGGATTTAGTGGCGGTCATGGCATTGTTGGCATTTGTTCTGACGGGAATCTTAAGTCCGACAGAAGCCCTTGTTGGTTTTTCCAACTCGGTTGTCATAATGGTCGCCGGATTGTTTATTATTGGAGCGGGGATTTTACGTACAGGGCTTGCACAAATGGCCAGCAACTTCGTGCTTCGTTCCGCAGGGGATAATGAGAATAAACTGTTCGTCATTTTGCTGATTATTGTAGCGTTTATCGGAACATTTATGAGCAATACAGGTACGGTTGCCATCATGCTGCCGATTGTCGTGAGTATTGCTATTAGCATAAAAAGTACACCATCTAAATTTTTAATTCCGCTGTCGTACGTGGCAAGCTTTTCCGGACTGTTGACGCTCATTGCGTCGCCTGCCAACCTGATTGTCAGCGAGACGCTTGCTGAAAACGGATATGAAAAGCTAAGCTTCTTTGACATTACACCAGTGGGTCTTGTTGGTGTCATTACAGGCATTATTTATTTATATTTGGTTCGCAATAAGTTGCTTCCTAAGGGGAAGAACAGGGGAAATGCAGAAGACGAGCATCAATTATCTCCGGAACAACTCGCGGATGACTATCAGCTCGGAGGAAAACTGTTTCGAGTAAGGGTGCCGGAAGACTCAGAAATGGTCGACAAAAAGCTAACGGAATTGGGAACACCGGCTAGCTATAAAGTATATATTTTAAAAATCGTGAGAAAATCGGCAGAGGGTCTGAATTTATTGCCAATGACCTACCATGAAATGGCCGGTCCGAATAGTGTCATCCAGCCGAAGGATATTCTTTATTTGCAGGGAACTTTGGAAAACGTGGAAAGAATGGTGGAGGACTTCGGTTTAATGTTTGAAGAAGAGGAGTCTGAGGCCGATGAGCTGGTGTCAAAGCAGCTCGGAATCGCGGAAGTCTTGCTGACTCCGCATTCCACTTTAATTAATCAGACTGCCAAAAGCATCGGATTTAGGGAAAAGTATAACCTAAATATCCTAGGCATTAACCGCCAGGGGCAATATGTTTTGAAAGAGCCGTCGAAACAGAAGCTTCGTTTCGGGGATGCGTTGCTTGTTCAGGGGTCCTGGTCTTCAATAGAACTACTGGCTCGAGAAACGAACGACGTAGTCGTTGTGGGACAGCCACAAGAGCATGCTAGTGCGGCTGCTGCAAGCGGCAAGGCGCCGATCGCGGCGGGAATTATTTTATTGATGGTTTTTCTAATGGTCTTTGATATTTTTCCTACAGTGATTTCAGTTTTAATCGGAGCAGTATTAATGATTTTGACAGGCTGTCTCAGAAATATGGATGATGCTTACAGCCAGGTCAACTTCGAAACCATCGTGCTTGTTGCCGCCATGCTTCCGATCGCTACAGCTTTGGAAAAAACGGGCGGAATCATGATTCTGTCGGAAGGGATCATCAAGACGCTCGGCGGATTGGGAAGTCTGGGTGTGTTTGCCGGCATCTATCTGCTGGCCATGACGTTCGGCCAATTCATCAGCAACACAGCAACGGCCGTCCTGTTTGCACCTATTGCAATGAATGCGGCCCTAACCATCGATGCCAACCCGTACACATTTCTAATAGGGGTGGCCGTCGCGTCGAACATGGCCTTTGCGACACCTGTTGCATCCCCTACAAACGCAATGGTGATGACGGCGGGGGGCTACAAGGTCTCTGATTTCGTCAAAATCGGAGTGCCGTTGATGGCAGTTGTTTTTGTCATTATGCTGTTTGCAATCCCCTTTTTCTTCCCATTGTAAAAAGGTCAAAAAAGGGGTCAGGCCCCCACTGCGTTAACGCAGTGGGGGCCTGACCCCTTACACATAACGCTGTAACACGGCATCGACTTGCCCGCCGTACGTTTCTCCAAAAATGTTCAAGTGCACGAGCAGGTAATAGAGCTGGTACAAAGGCTTGATCTCCTCATAATAGTCAGCAATTGGAAATTCACCTGCATATGCCTCATAAAATACCGGTTTGAACCCCCCGAACAGTTCAGTAAAGGCGAATTCAAAATGCCTGTCTCCGTATAGAAAGGACGGATCTATTAAATAAGGCTTACCGCCGGGACCCGACAGCCAGTTTCCGCCCCAAAGATCGCCATGTAAATAAGAAGGAGGGACCTCATCGGGAATCCAATCTCCCAGCCGCTCAAGAAGCCTTTCCAAACGATCCCGTCGCTTTCCCTTTATTGTCTGCTGCCGAATCCCTTGTTCAAATTGGGCTTTAAGTCTCTTGTCGCGATAATAATCCAACCAGCTGGAAAAAAGTCCGTTCGGTTGAGGAAGCGTTCCGATAAACGTATCTTTATTGAAACCATGCTTTTTTCCGTAATTTTGGTGCATTACCGCTAACTGTTCTCCCAGTTGTATTTGTGTTTTCGAAGTTTCCCGCCCCTCCAACCATTCCATGACCAGAAAAGCTTCCCCCTTCTTATCAGAAAAGGCGAGCACGTCAGGGACAGAGACGGACTTGGTCGATTTGATCAGCCGCAAGCCGTCTGCCTCCAACTCGAAAAAGCCGCTAGGCGAATTCACGTGATACTTTATAAAATATCTGCTTCTCTCCGTTTCCACAAAAAAACTTTCATTGATGGAGCCGCCTGCAACCCGCTTTACTTTTTTGACTGAAGAATGATCATTTGCTTTGTATAAAGACTGCCGAATGATTTGATTCACGGAATATCGCCTCCTCATTGCAATCAATGGTAACATGGCGGATAAAGATGTATAGCAAGGGGAAGGCGGCAGGATGAACCGCGCAAGCAAAGAAAAGGCTGACAGCATTTATGATGGTTATTATGAGTTCCCGTGATTACTATTCATGAAAAAAGCTGCAAGTTTTGCGAAAAGGCGTTTGTTTCCCAATAATCTTCATTTCATCACATACTGCATGGACTTGACGATTCCCAAATGAATGCCGTCATGCCAGGTGACGAACTGCAGGGCCGCGTCAACTGTATCAAGCTTTAAATAGCGGATGTCGACCGTTTCGGACGCCGCATTATCCAACTTTCCATTAAAAAACTCCATTATTCGCTCACCCTGATTTTTTAATGCTTCCATGATTTCCTCGACAGCAGGAGGTTCTTTGTCCCATTTAAACGGGCTTGTCCCATCGATAAAAAAGTCGAACCACTCAGGGTGGATAATTTCGTAAGTTTTATCGGCTTTGCTTAGGTAATCTTCTGCCGTTACGTACATGTGGCCGGCGTTCCACCGGATCGTATTGGGAAAGCCTTTAATCCGTTCGTCCCAAGTGCCTTCTTTCGTATTCCCCAACGCAATCAATAAAGCGGCGCGAGAATATTCGAACATATGTAATGTCTCCATCTCTTTCCACACCCTTTATCCTTGTTTTACAACATTATATTCCAGTGGTACAGGTACTTCCAATCATTTGACTTATTCACCCTTTCCATATTTCTCATTAGGATATTGACCGGAAATATTTCCAGCCCGTTGTGCTTTTAAAAAAATTCCCGGCTTATTTCCGGCAAAGGACAATTATGACAATTATTTAGAGATTTTTCGACAAAAGCATGCAAGCGCTTTAATTAGGGAATTATGATGATGACGTTTCCTCTTTTTTCAAGTATAATCCTGAATCATAAGGTATTAGATATGGAGAGTGCATCGACTTGAAAACGATAACAGTTAAGGAATTAATCAATAGATTTTCGTTGGAGGTTTTGGCTGGAGAAGACCACCTGGACCGAAAAATCACAACGAATCGAGCACATCGCCCGGGTTTGGAGTTTGTCGGCTATTTCGACTTTTTCCCTACCGAGCTCGTGCAGGTGCTTGGGGTAAAAGAACTCACCTTTTTAAAAAAGCTAAGCGATGAGGAGCAGAAGCTGCGGATAGGGAATATCGTGAATTATCATCCTCCTTGCTTCATCATCACGGCGCAGCAGGATAGCCTGAACTATTTGACGGAATACTGCGTTCAGGAAGGGATTCCCCTGCTTCGTACAGATGATGATCCGACTTCCGAGTTCATCAGGAAGCTGGATGCCTATTTGTTAAAGGCGTTGGCTCCGGAAATGGCCATCCACGGCGTTTGTGTCAATGTTTCGGGTATCGGGGTCCTGCTGCGGGGAAAATCGGGCATCGGAAAAAGCGAGACTGCCCATACATTAATACGCAGGGGGCATCGGCTTGTAGCGGATGATATTGTCACATTGAAAAAACTTGGGCCACAGACGCTCCTTGGCACGCACGACAATCATACGAGGGAACTGCTCGCCTTAAGAAGCATAGGACTTGTCAATGTAGTCCGCCTGTACGGCAGGGAAGCGTTCCAGGACCAGTCAAGAATTGTCCTGGATATTGAGTTGACGAAATGGCAGGAAGACTCCCTGAACAATGAATTGGAGCACGAGCCCAAGTTCACAGACTATATGGGGGTCAAAATTCCCCATATTGAAATCCAGCTCCAGCCGGGCCGCGATGTGGCGGGTCTCATCGAAGCCGCTGCCACTAACTGGTACCTCCAGCGTGAGGGATACAGTGCGGCAGAGGAATTTTCAAAGCGGCTGGGAATCGATCATTCATATTAGAGAAGAAAAGACGGAGCATTGCTCCGCCTTTTTTTGGGGTCAGACCTCTGTTTCCAAAAAACCCCAATCAATCCGTTGAATTTTTAATTTCTACTCCAATCACCATGGTGACCATTGTGACGATAAGCATCGAAGATACAACCATGAACATATAATATCAACTCCTTACCAAGTGATGAATCCTCTGGAACCCGGAGGTGCATGCTGGATCATGTCGGCAAGCGGGAGGGCATATGCCATAACAATGAGTGCCAGTGCAATACCGACCCATATTCCCCAGTTTTCCAAGAATTTAGAAGTATGAGATGTATCGCTTTCCGCGATTGGAAATTCAACAAGATCTTTCTCTTCCTGCACTTTAGGAGAAACAAACATCAAGTTTGCTACGATATAGACTAATAGCATGGCTGAGAAAAATAATATCGTTCCACCGACGGCCATAGTAACGTGGTTTGATAGAATTCCATGGAACCATTCAGCGGCAGATTCGTTGCCGTTATACCCTGAGTAGGCTGTTCTCCGCGGTGCACCAAGCAGTCCCAGTAAATGCTGAGCGGTAGACATCAGCAGCATTCCTATCGCCCAAGATCCGATTTGAATGTGGGCAAGCTTTTGCAAGTGTTTTGGAAAGTCTCTGCCTGTCAAATACGGGATCAGCCAGAATGTCACACTCATAAATGTCATGGCAACCGGTGTTCCTACTGTAATGTGGAAATGTCCTACAACCCAAAGTGTGTTGTGTACAAGCTCGTTCAATTGAAAACTTGCATTGATGATTCCGCCTGCACCTCCTGGAATAAAGAACAGCATCGCAATGAAGAGGGAAGAAAATCGCACATCTTTCCAAGGAAGCTTTCTTAACCAGCCGAATAATCCTGTACCGCCTTTTTCCCGTCCGGAGATTTCAAATGTAGCAAACATGGAAAAGGCAGTCATCAGTGTCGGAATAATAACCATGAAGGTCAATACTACCTGCAAAAATTTCCAGAAGCTGTCGATCCCAGGCTCCGTCAGCTGATGGTGGAAGCCGACAGGGAATGAGAACAGAATGAACAATATAAATGAAAATCTTGCGAGTGAGTCACTGAAAACTTTTGTGCCGATAATCTTTGGCATGACGACGTACCAGGCCATATAAGCAGGCAGCAGCCAGAAATATACGAGCGGGTGTCCGAAATACCAGAATAAAGAGCGGCTCAATTCAACATTGATTGTATCCGTAAAACCAAATGCCCATGGCAGGTACTGGAAGACAACCGTTGCCACTACACCAAGGCAGGCGATAATCCACAAAAGCAGGGTTGCCACAGTCATGTAAGCAAACAGCGGGCTGAATTTTCCTTTGTTCTTTTTCTTCCATGCGACAAAATGTCCGAGGAGCGCAAAGCTGGATAACCATGTTCCGATGATGAATAAAGCCAATCCAAGATAATACCAGCCGCTTGCTTTCAATGGAGCGTAGAATGTATAAAGAACAGATGCTTTTCCTGCAATGATCATGACGGTTGCCATCGTTGTTCCAATGGCTGTGACCCAAAGGCCGAGCCAGGCGAACAGACTCACCTTTGGTCCGAAGGCTCCAAGCGTTTTACTCATGCCGGCAATCAGGAAGGCGAAGATAAAGAACGTTGTAAAAATAAGAGCCAGTAACACGCCGTGTGCCGTCAAGATTTGGTAGTAATCCAGAAATTTGGGAAGCTGCAATGCATCATTCCTGATGAAAACTTGGAGCAAACCGCAAAACGTTCCGATGATAAAAGCGATATAGGCAATCCCGATATTCCATAACGCAAGCTTTCTGTCTTTTACTGCAATCATGGTTCATACACCTCGATCTCTGTAGACATATAATGGTGGCCTGTTCCGCAATATTCGTTGCAGAGAACCAAATATTTTCCGGGTTTATCGAAAGTATAGCTTTTATGGGTGATCCTTCCCGGGACGGCCATCATGTTCACTTTCGTGTTGTCGATTGTAAAGCTGTGCACTACATCTGTACTCGTTAAGGTAAAAATGATTTCTTTTCCTGCAGGAACTTTAATTTCCGGAGGGTCGTATCCAAATGCCTGGGCGACCACTACCACTTCGTACCTGTTTTCATCGATCTGTCGCACTCCCGGCTTATTAAAAGGAGCCGTTTCATTGACTTTTTCCGGATCAATTATGTCCATCCCGCCTGCAGGCTCATGTCCGTGTGCAAAGGCGGTGAACCCGACGATGCTCAAAAATACGGCCAGTGATAAGATCCCGAAAATCAACCATATTTTCTCGTACTTGTGAAAATGCATAAACACTCACCTTCTTTTCTTTTTATCTGGCAACATAAAGAAAATATGTCGCAAACCACATAATGATCATAATGATTCCAACACCAAAAACACTGACAAGCGTTCCTTTAAGATTGGGCTCCGCACCATATTTGTTTTTAGCCATATTGACACCCTCCAATGCGCTCATGATTTACTTAAATCGTACCCCTGCCGGAATATTGCTACTGTGATAAAAGTCACACTTCAGTCCGAATTCACAAGACCTTCATAAGTACTTCAAAATTTAGACAAAAAGAAAAAACCGCAACATAAGTCGCGGTCTTGATTAGTTATTAAATAGGCATAACGTCGTTAGTCCTAGTCGATCCTGCAAATTTCCGCCGGGCAATTTTCACAGTGGATTTCGTCTTTTAAATATTGCAGGCTGCAGACAAAAATCTTTCCGTCCTCCATTTTAATGATGCCTTCATCTTTTAAGCCGTTCAACAAACGGTTGACGACTTCGCGGCTCATCCCGCAAAAGTTGGCAAGCTCCTGGTTTGTAAGAGGGAGATCAATGAGAATCCCGTCATTTCTTTGAACACCGTAACTATTCGTCATCCGGATCAGGGTCGAATAAAGGGCTCCTTTTTTTCCATGCAATATAAGGTCCCGGAATTTGGACTGGGTCTTCTGTTGTTGGGTGCCCATCATTTTTAAAAAACCGGCGGAAAGGCTTGGGTTTAGAAAAAGCTTCTCTTCCAGCTCTTTTTTCCCGATTTTTATACAATCGCAGTCTTCCATCACTTTCGCTTGGACCCTATAGGTGGATAGCGCACAAAACAGCCGGATTTCGCTTATAAAATCCCCCTCGCCGGAAATGTGAAAGGTGATCTCCCGGCCATCGGGCGTTATTTTTCCAATCCGGACTTTCCCTGAACGGATATAAAATATGCCGTCGGCAAGATCCCCTTCGCGAAACAGGTAGCTGCCTTTTTTAAATGTTTGTTCTTTATGTTCAATCAATAGGAGTTCCTTCAAATCATCTAAATAATTGTAACTCATGGAAGTCCTCCCGCCAATTTTAAAAATACATTTTAAATATATCTTTATTATAACATGGAAAGGGCGAAATCCACTATTCAAACTGTTGTTTTTCAGGTCTTTTGAACGGGTATGAACTTTTATGCAGGGAGTGACGTCCATGAATGAAAAAAAGCCGATGATTGGAGTTACATCAAACCTTGAATTTGTCAGGGATAATATCAGTTATACATTGTATTACAGCTATCTCGAGGCGGTAAAAAAAGCAGGCGGCATCCCGATCGTTTTAACTCTTGGTAATGAGGAAATGACAAGCGAATGGGCGGATATGGTTGACGGGGTTTTACTAACTGGTGGGAATGACATTCACCCTAAGCATTATGATGGCAGTTTACATCCAAAGCTTGGCCTTCTTACCCCAAAGTTGGATGAGTCGGATATGATGATTGTTAATAAAGCATATGAAAAGCGGCTCCCGATGCTTGGGATTTGCCGTGGGTCCCATCTTATCAACGTGGCTCTCGGCGGCACATTGTTATCGGACATCAATTCCAAAGTGGCGAATCCGGAAAAACATTTGGACAAAGGAAACCGCAGTTCTTTGCTGAGCCATAAAATTAAAATAGAAAGCGATAGTATCCTTTATTCGATTTGCGGGGAAGAGGAAGTGCAGGTGAACAGTTTCCATCATCAGGCGATCGATACACTGGGCAGCGGCCTGAGATGTACAGCTTATGCTTTTGACGGAGTCAAGGAAGCATTTGAAAGCGAAGACGGAAATATTATTGGGACCCAGTTCCATCCGGAAGAGTTGAGAAAATTTGACCGCCGGATGCACGATTTCATGAGAGTATTCATTGACAATTGCCGGATCCAGAAAAAACTGCGACTCTGACACTTCGTCGTTTCTTCGTTGAAACTTCAAAAAAACCCTACCTTTATTGTAGGGTTTCTCTCCTTCTTTTTGCATTTTATCCACTAATTCTATCGCTCTATTTTCTTTTAAGGGAGCTTCAAGAGTAAAAATCAGACAGCGCTTTTATTTGAATATAAGATCACATTTGGAAGTAAACAAAAATGTAAACATGTAAACAAAATAAGTATTGTTGTGTACGGAAAAAGTATACATGTTTACAAATGTGTGTACATGCTGATTAATCAGCTTGTGTACAAATATAGTAAACATGTATACAAGTATACGGAAAATGTGTACGTGTTATTGGCGGTGAATGTATCATTGACCGGAAAAAGAAATTCAGGTAATCTTTAATCATACTTATAGAAATTTCCATTTGGCAGTTTCACAAAAGAAAGGATGATAGTTTTTATATGGAAAATTCAAGACTTGCAGCGATTGATGTTGGAAATGACTCCTTAAAAGGCATTTTCGGTAAAATGGAGTATGAAATGAATATCCCCAATATTATTGCTAGAGATGTCGAAGACCGTCCGGTCATCGGATTGGAAGAGTTGGACAACCAAGAGCCTCTTGATGGATTACATATTCGTTTACATTCTCCTTCTCTTCAGGAAAATAACGCTGTTTACCGGGTGGGCCATTTGGCGACGCGAAGCGGCAATGCCACTGAATTGGACCCCGGAAGCAGCAAATCGGAAGAAGACCAGACGCTTGTCATGCTGTTTGCCGCGCTGGCACTTGATGCTGTTCGCGAGGAGAACAAGAAGATTTTCAAACGGAGCAATAATGTGGTCGAAGCCACTTACACTTTGGGCACAGGACTTCCTTTAAGAGAAGTGAAGGAAGGAAAAGATGTGGGCTACCGCTCTAAATTGCTTGGCTCTGTGCATCAGGTCGAGTTTTTGGTCACTCCAAAATACCAAGGAGTCAAGGTAAATATTAAATTTGAAGAAGTGAAGGTTTATCCTGAAGGGTTTGCCGCTTTTATCAATCTTGTTATGGATAATGATTTGAAAGTTATCAATAAGGATTTGATTGACCGAAGGATCATTATCCAGGATATCGGCGGATTATCTACAGATATTGCGGTAATTAAGAATAGAAAAGTGGATGATGACCGTGCGCAGGGCTTCAATCTGGGAGTATCCGAGTCACTTGATGCGATTCGTGAGGAGATCCGTTCGAAATACGGCGTTGAACTCGACAGCCGCCGGGATGTAGTTGAAATCATTACGAAAAAGAATGATAGAAACCATATTATGGTAAAAGGGAGCCGGACGAGCGTCCATGATATCGTCGACCGCATTCTTCTTGACCTTGCTAAAAAGCAATACCGCCACTTAAGAAATGTGTGGCAAAGAAACTCACAAACGGAAATCGCCTACTTTATCGGCGGAGGCTCGATCGTTTTGAAAGATTACTTGAAAGCATTGAACAATAATCTTGACGGGTATAATATCGACTTTTTTGAAGATGAAAAAGAAAGCGTCTGGATGATGGCAAATGCATACTATAAGTTGATCGCCGACTTTGAAAAAAGGAATCAAAAGGAAACTAAAGAAGAGAAAAAAGCGGTTAAAAATTAATAGGGTGATACCATGAAGGATACAGGGATGAAAAGGGGGCAGCCGATCACATTCAGGATACCTTCCGACACGCCTGACCATATTTTAAAGCAGCTGCAAAAGCTAAAGGAAAAAGAGCGGAGAAACTTTTCAAGCAAAATAGCTTCCATTGTAATGGACGGAATAAGCGAATCTTTGACAAAGCAAAGGGAAACCCTTACCATTCCGCTGCCAAGGGGTCTGACGAAGGAACAGCGCGATTGGTTAAAGCATGAGCATTCGGAAGCTTTACTCGGCAACATCGTATACCAATTACTGTCCGATCCTGTAAGAGCTGTATCAATTCTGGCATCACTCAACAGCAACGCACTGGAAATCGACGATGCCCTGTACTTGCAGGAGGAGGCCGCAGCGATAGAAGAAGAGCATGTTGAACCGGATCATTCCGAGGAAGACCGGCTCACAGTCAGCAGCCGCCAATCTGATATCGACGATTTAGATGACCTTGATTGGAGTCAAATTAAAATCGACGAGGAACCAAAGGATGCCAAAGAGGAAAAATTTGAAGAGGATCCGTTGGCGGATTTTCTGGCACAGATGAATAAATGAAACATAAAGTATTACATCATGCGCTGCCGGCTAAATGCCAGTCATGTATTATGAATCAGGTCCCCATTTATTGGGGGCCTTTTACTTTTTATCCATCCCAATAGCTTATGTACGTATAGAAAAGGCGGCTTTTTGGAAAAAACCAATGATTCGCAGCGCTGAATCATCGGTTCATCAAATATGATCGAACTATCATATCCATCCTTTTTCCTCCGCTTTTGATATGGCCTCAATTTTATTTTTTGCATCAAGTTTTGAGAGGATTTCCGACATATAATTACGGACGGTTCCTGCTGATAGAAATAATGCTGCCGATATTTCCTTGGATGTTTTTCCATGAGCTGCAAGCTTTAAAATCTCCTGTTCCCGCTTGGTGAGAGGATTGTCGCCTTCATACGAAGCTACCATAAGCTCCGGGTCGTATTCCCTTTTGCCTTTCATCACCCGGCGAATTGAATCTGAAAGGTCATCAACCGAGCCATCTTTTAGCAAGTAACCATGCACTTCTGCTTTAAGTGCTTTTTCGAAATACCCCGGCCTTGCAAACGTCGTCAAGATGATGACCCGGCAATCAGACGCCATTTCTTTTAATTCTGCTGCCACTTCCAAACCACTTTTTAACGGCATCTCGATATCCAACAGGCATACATCAGGCCGTAACTCTGTCGCCACTTTCAAGGCATCTTCCCCATTTTCCACCTGAGCAATCACTTCCATATCTTCTTCAAAATCCAGAAGGGATCCAAGCGCACCCCTCAGCATCCCCTGGTCTTCGGCAATCATAATCCGGATCATCAGGCAGTCCCTTCCTTTCCCTGTATCTTAACAATCGGCACTTTCATGGTGAGGGTAGTGCCATTTTTATGATCAATGACAAGCTCACCTTCAATCAATGCAAGCCTCTCTTTCATCCCCCTCAACCCATTTCCTTCATTAAGCTGCTGACCCAAGCCCTGCCCGTCGTCTGATATTGTGATCATAAAACATTCTCTTCTTTTCTCAATGCGGATACGGCAATTTTTTGCCTGGCTGTGCTTAACAATATTCGTACCCGCTTCCCGGAGGCACATGCCTAAAATATTTTGCTGGAGTAGCGGAATGTCAGAAACGTTCTGCTCTCCCTCACAAACATACGACATGCCAGCCGCTTGTATAATGTTTTTCATGTTTGCCAATTCTTCTTCTATGCTAATGGACCGCATGTCAGAGACAAGCTCACGTACCTGCCTTAAGGCCGAACGGGAAGTAGTTTCAATCTCTTTCGCTTTTGCTTTTGCCTGCAGCACAGCATCATTTTCGGCAAAACGCTGTACAAGCTGACTCTGCAGCGTAATAAGTGATAAGGTGTGTCCCAATGTATCATGCAGATCCCGTGCAATCCGGATTCTTTCCTCGCGTTTAACCAGCTCTTTAATCTGTTCATTGGCCTGATCCAGCTGTTTTTCAAGCTCCATAGACCGGTTCATGGATCTGATGCCAAAGGGGGAAATCACCATAACTAATAAGAAAGGAATGAAAAAGAGCATTCTTTCGATTGAATCTTGAAAAAAGGCGGCCACCATGCCAATGAATAGGGCAGCTGCAAATCCGGTTAAAGCCAAGTAAAAGTGCGCCTTATTCTTGTACCATCCGATAAAATACGCGGAAAAGAAGCCCATGAATAGGTGATATGGATTGTACCAAATACTTAAAATCACCATAATGATGATCTGAATGGCAAGCCAGATGGTAAGCCCCGTCTCCACCTGACCCTGCCAATAGAGCTGTCTGTATGAAACAAGAAACAGAAGGAGCAAACCAAACCCAAAAACCATTTTCATTCCTGTTTCTTGTGAAATATAAACAGCAGGCATGAACAAGTAAATTAAGAAGATGTAAGGAAAAAATCCAAACATTTTCGGAAAAACCCGAAACCTATTTTTCATTCTGGATTACACCGCCTCCTGCTTCCTTCTGATATAACTCGATAGTATCATAAACAAAACAAGGTAAACGGCAAGAATGAAAACATTTTTCATATTCGGAAGGTTCCCTCGTATGATTTCCCACGCGCCGCTTCCATAATGGTATGCGGGGAGCCAATTGCCAACGGCCTGAACCGCCTTTGGCAAGATTTCCATCGGCATCCACATACCGCCTGTAATCGCCAAAAGCATATAAATGACATTACTCACACCCGCTGCTGTATCCACCCGTTTCATTGAACCCACCAGAACACCGAGCCCCAAGAAAGGAAGTGAACCAAGTAAAATCCAAGCACCAGCCAAGATCCATTCAGTCCAGGGGAGCGATATCCCGTTGATTAATCCTCCAGCTAGAAAAATAACTATAATCGAGAAAACATGAACTAGCGACTGTCCGATCATTTTTGCAAAAAAATACACCGCACCGGACAACGGCGTCACCCTCATAAAGTTGGACCAGCCTTTTGCTCTCTCTTCCACCATACGAATCCCCAATGTCATAATCGCGCTTCCCATCACGCTGAAAGCGGCCATTGACATAAGGAAGTGTGCATTCCAAACAGGATCATCCGCGCCAACTTGCATCACTCTTGTAAAAACAAAGTAAAAGACAATAGGCATAAGAAGGGACCAAAAAATAAAATAAGGATTTCGAAAAACTCGAAGTATCTCTGCCTTACACTGGTTCGTCAACACCTTCATTTATATCGCCTCCCTTTGGTCAATCGTCAGCTGTTCAAACACCTCGTCAAGCCGGCCTTTTTCAACCCGTATATCCCTGACATACAAGTTTTTCTCAAATATCATATAAAGCACAGAATCCGTATCATCTGAAATAATATAAGTCCTGCCTTCTTTTTCATATACGTCTGAAACAAACGGAAGCTGTAAAAATAATTCTGTTGGTATTTCATCCGGAGTTATAAAAGAAACGAACTGTTTCGTCAGTTTCTTTTTCATATCATCCGGAGTTCCATCGGAGGTAACTTTTCCCTTATTAAATAAAATGATCCTGTCCGCGTAATCGTCCGCTTCCTGTAAATAATGTGTTGTGAAAATAATTGTTTTTCCCTCGCGGGCAAATCCCTGAACCGTCCCCCAAAAAAGCCTTCTTGATGTAATATCCATTCCGACCGTCGGTTCGTCAAAAAATAAAAGTTGCGGATTTCCTGCGAGCGCCAACGCGAACGAAACCTTTCGCTTTTGCCCTCCCGAGAGCTTCTCCGTACGTTTTTCCAAATCATCTTCTCTCAGACCGGTTAAACCGATCAGTTGATTCATCTTCATTGGATTTGGATAATAACTTCGGAACAATTGAATCAGCTCTTTTACCTTCAAGCCATCCATAAGGCTCACTTCCTGCAGCATCACACCCAAGTTCTCCCGTACTGCCCGTTCCGTGGGGCTTTGATGAAAAAGAAGAGCTTCACCTACCGTCGGCTTCAATAAACCGAGCATCATTAACATCGTTGTTGTTTTCCCTGCACCGTTTGGACCGAGAATAGCTGTCACATCACCTTTACTTATCGCAAATGATACATCGTCTACCGCCTTCTTATGTTTAAATACCTTTGTCAACCGATTGATTTCCACTACTTTTTCCAAAAGGCTCACCCCCATAATCTAATGTCATTGTATTAACATTTAATTGTAAAAATCAGTAGCTTCTGTCATCATTTCATAGTGACAAATGTCACCTCTATGTTGATGGTACCGATGGCCGCTTTTTTCGGTGGGCGAAACCTTTCATGGATGGATGCATGAAAGTGATATTGGAGATTGGTTATTTAGGGCTGGGTAAAAAGGTCAATTTCAACTTTTTCAAAAAATCATTATACTAATCAAAAGACAAACACTTGAATTGGGAAGTGGATGATGATGCCGAAGAAGGCTTTTATCGTAATAGTTTTGTTCTGTTTGGCATTGGCAGGCTGCCAACAGACAGAGAAAAAAAGTGAACAGAAGAAAGAGGAAAAAGCTGTTGAAGCAAATGCAAAGGAGAGCAAGGAAAAAGAAGAAGCCTCCTACAGCCTGAAAGGGGAAGAAATTGAGAAAGAACCCGCAGGGGAATTGTTTCAAAAGTATATAGGCGATAAAGAATTCGCAGATAATGAAGAGTATTCCAAAGCAGCCGGAGAAGCCGTAGCCGAGTATATGAAAGAGATTAAAAACATGGATACAAAAGATTGGGATGCGGAACAGTGGGCCAAATCGATCATTTTAAGCCTTCGTACGGATGTCAGTGGCACAATACAGCCGTTGAAAGACTTTGAGGTAAAATATAATGAGCTGAAGCTGCCTGACGGAAGGCTCCTCCAGGATGTCAGCGAAGAGGAGCTTAACGAAGAGGCCGATGAAGTGAACGTCGCCGTTTTAATTGACGCGAGCGGAAGCATGAAGGCTGACGTTCCGGGAGGAAATAAAATGGCCTTGGCTAAATCAAGCATCAAACAATTTTCTGAAAGCCTGCCTGACAATGTCAATGTATCCCTGTCTGTTTTTGGACACAAAGGGACGGGTTCCGATAAGGACAAAAAACTTTCATGTGAAAGCATCGAAACGGTCTATTCATTAAAGCCCTATGATCAAAAAGAGTTTTCCAATGCGCTTGATCAATTCAACGCAAGTGGATGGACCCCGCTTGCTTCAGCTATACAGCAGGCGGAAAAAGAGTTGAAAGCTGCCAGTGGCGACAAGACAAAAACGCTTATATATGTTGTGAGCGACGGAGTGGAAACATGCGATGGAGACCCTGTCCAGGCGGCGAAGAATGCGAAGAAGTCAATGACGGACCTGCAAATCAATATTATTGGATTCGATGTCGATAATGAAGCGGACCGCCAGTTGAAAGAGGTGGCGAGTGCAGGAGGCGGAGAGTATACTTCTGTGAAAAACAAACAGGAGCTGGATGATGAGATCACTAAAAATTGGAAGGAAAGCCTCGGCAAAACGACATGGCGCTTCTGGCTTGCCGGGAACATCAATAATATCAACTGGGCATCTGTTGGAATGTCCAACGAACTCCGGGGCCTGGAGAACAACCACATCACTTCGCGCAACAGGGAGCATGATCGCATGAAAGCTGCCTTGAACGAACTGCTGAGCAGCGATTTGGTTGACTTGGACACTAAATCTGCAATCTCGGACATCTTATTTGAACGAACTAATGCCATCAAAGATTATGCAGACGGCATTAAATCTGAAAAACATAATGAAATCTTTGATACGGCGGAAAGCCTGAAAGAGAAAGTGGACCATGTAACAAAGGATCTTGATTTGTAGAAAACCAAAGGGATACGACAGTCCCTTTGGTTTTTCAATGAAAAACATGTCAAGGGGCACGGTCCTAAAGATGGGTTGACGCTTTCAAAAGATTCTAATAGTATAAAACTACTAATCTAGGGATAGGAGAGATTGATGTGAGAAACCGCATTTTCATTTCAATAGTTATGGCTCTTCTGCTGTTATTCACTGCTGCAGGCAGTACCACAGCTTCAACTGTGACCTACCATCCGTCGCTCGCTCATAAGACTGGAAAAATGGCATATGAGCATACAAAGTATTTAACGTATACGGTGGGGGCACGTGTGGCAGGATCGGCTAAAGAAGAAGAGGCAAGGGATTATATTGAGAGCCAGTTCAAGCGCATGGGCTATACTACCAACGTCCAGCCTTTTTCATATACCAACAGGGGAACGGTAGTCCATTCCTCTAACGTGATTGCTTATAAGAAAGGGAAGTCCAGCAAGGAAATTATTGTCGGAGCACACTATGATTCTGTTGCTGCTGGAAAAGGATCGGACGATAATGCTTCAGGCGTAGGCGTCATGCTTGAGGCAGCTGAGGTATTAAAGAAAATCAATACTCCCTATTCTATTAAATTTGTTGCTTTTGGTGCAGAAGAGACAGGGCTGAGAGGGTCAAATTACTATGCTAGCCAAATGACAGCAGAAGAGATTGAAAATACAGTAGGAATGATTAACTTGGACAGCTTGGCCGTCGGTGATCATATGTATGTGTATGGAAGCACAGGAGAGAAAGGGTTTATCAGGGATCAGGCCCTGAAAATTGCAGAAAAGAAGAAGTTGGATATTGGAACGAACCCGGGCTTGAATCCGACTTATCCGGCTGGAACGACAGGGGACTGGAGTGATCATGCGCCATTTAAACGCCTGGGAATTCCGTATGGTTATTTCGAAGCTACCAATTGGGAAATCGGTGATATTGATGGCTATACACAAACCGTTAAACATGGCAGTGTGTGGCATACGCCAAATGATACACTGGAATTTATAGAAAAAGAGTTTCCGGGCAGAGTTGAAGAGCATTTGGAGACATTCAGCCAGGCTTTGACTGAACTTTTGAAGTTCTTCGGCAAGACAAGTACATCTAAATAATATTAAAAAGTCAGCTGCTTATGCTGACTTTTTTGCTGTAAATAAAATATTGGCGTTAGCCAACCTATTGCGAACTAATACCCCAATCCATGAGGCAAGTGCCGCTTTTATCAATCCTACAACGATAAATGGAGCAAACCCTCCGGCGAAAGCCGCGCCCCAGCTCAAACTGGCCCCTGCTTTTAACCAGGCTGTTCCAAAGCTCAATGTAATCAGCATGCCGATCGTATTTGCGGCCATTGCATGGATAAAATTAAAGGATGTTTTCTCCAAATACCATCCGATAAAGAAAGCGGTTGGGATAAATCCGACGATAAACCCGCCGGTTGGTCCGATCAGAACGGAAAAACCTGCAGAAAACCCAGCAAACACAGGGATGCCGACTGCACCGAGCAATATGTAGAGAAGGACGGAAACCGTACCATGCCTCGACCCCAGAATGGTTGCGGCCAATCCGATCGCCAGTGTCTGCCCTGTAATTGGGACAAGAGGCAATGGGATGGTGACCTGGGCCAAAATCCCGATAATGGCTGAAAAAAGTGCAGTTATAATCATCATTCTTAGCTTTTGCTGTTCTTGAAGCATAGCGCTCCCTCCTATTGTCAACGTTTATTATTTTTGGTTGACAATATTAATCTATTATTAAATGGGCGATTTGTCAATCCGATTCTTTGGTAGGAAATGAAGAAAACGAGTGAGAGGTATGTCATGCCTTTTTGAAAAATGAATAGGTGAATAGATTCATTTTGGCGGTACTTGAAAGGAAAGGAAGCACAGAGAGAGAATATAGTGCTGTGAATCGAAATATTAAAGGAGGTAATAGAATTGAAAAAAGGAAGAAAAAGATTTTCCCTTTTGCTCTCAGCGTTTCTATTAACCGCTAGTTTTTATTTTTTTCCTCCAGAAACAGCATTCGTCCAGGCAGCTCCGGAAAAAGCGAACCCAAGCGCAAAGGCATTTGATCAAAAAGTCATCGCAAGGGTTGATTCAGAACGGATATATAAAGATATCCACTATCTCTCCGAAACAATCGGGCCAAGGGTAACCGGAACAAAGGAGGAGAAGCAGGCAGCAGAGTTTATAAAAAAACGGCTCCAATCTTATGGATATAAAGTTGAAACTCAGGAATTTAAAATTCCTGATCAAATGATCGGCAATTTAACGGCAGATGGAAAACAAATTGACATCAATATTCCGGCAGGTTCCGCAGCAACAGCAGAAGAGGGACTGACTGCAGAATTATATGATGCAAAGCTGGGAAGTCCGGAAGATTTTACAGCGGAAGCATCCGGTAAAATTGCTCTTATCTCCAGAGGGGAATTCACCTTCCAAGAAAAAGTTGCAAATGCAGTGGCTGCTGGTGCAGCAGGTGTGCTTATTTATGATAATATTGACCAGCCCGGTCCCTTAAACCCCTCCATTGGCGGGGAAACAACGGTTCCCGTTGGCGGAATATCAAAAGCAAGCGGGCTTTCTTTGCTGAATGATTTTGCTTCGCAGGGGAAAACAGTAACATTTACAGTTGAAAAGCTGGGAAGTGCCACATCACAGAATATCATTGCAACAAGGGCGCCTAAAAAAGGTTCGGGACATGACATAGTTCATGTATCGGCCCACTTTGACAGCGTCCCATTTGCCCCGGGTGCAAACGATAACGCTTCGGGAACTTCAGTTGCTCTTGAACTTGCGCGTATTCTGAAAAGCTATCCTATTGATAAGGAACTGCGCTTTGTATTTGTTGGCGCAGAAGAAATTGGACTCGTCGGATCGGAGTATTACGTAAGCCAATTGAGTCAAGATGAGATTAACCGGAGCATTGCGAATTTTAACATGGATATGGTCGGAACGGACTGGGATAAGGCCACAGCCATATTTATGAACGCAGTTGACGGCAAAGCGAACATCGTGAGCGATACCGCCTTGGCAACGGCAAAAAGAATCGGCACTCCGTCCGAACTGATATTGTACCAGCGCGGGTCATCAGACCATGTATCCTTCCACGATGCAGGCATACCGGCTATCAATTTCATCAGGCGCGAACCGGGTACGGCGAATCTGGAGCCGTATTACCACACACCTCAAGATACCATTGAACATATTAGCAAAGAACGTCTCCAAGAGGCAGGGGAGCTTGTTGGGGCATCCATCTACAGCTTAATTAGAAAATAATAATAAAACAGAAGCCACTGTGCATAATGGCTTCTGTTTCCTTTTAAAGATTTGTTTTTAGGCATTCTTTCAATCCATCTATAAATCGTTCGCATTCCTCCAGCGTGTTATACGGTGATAGGCCGACTCTGAGCCAGCCGTCATATTTCATTACATCCAGCTTTTTGGCAAGCTGATAGGCGTAAAAATGCCCGTTGGCGGCAAAAATGGCGTGTTCGTCTGCCAAATATTTGCTGATAGTACTTGAAGGGACTCCGTCAACGACAAATGAAATTGTAGGTGTCGACGGAACATGGGTTGCAGGAATAAACATTTTTACTCCTTCTACTTTTGAGATTTCTTCTTTTAAAAAGGAAGCCATTTGATGTTCCTGCTCCTCAAATAGCTGGTAGGCATTTATGATTCTTTGCCTCTTTGATTGCCCTTTACCAATGCTTTCAATAAATTCAACTGCACCGATCATGCCGGCAATCCCTTCATGATTTTGAGTGCCTGTTTCCATGGAGGAAGGAGGCTCATTGTGTGCGGGAATCAATTTATACGGTTTATATTTGGAAAATAAATCAGGGTTCATGGATGCGAAGCCGATATGAGGGCCAAAAACCTTGTACCCTGAACCAAGCACGAGATCCGCTCCCAGCGCTTTTTGGTCAACGGCGATATGAGGGATTGCCTGGACCGCATCAATGACGGTGAGTGCCCCCACAGCTTTGGCCGCCTCTATGTATGGTTTTACATTATTGATCGTGCCGACGCCGTTAGAGGCAAGTCCAAGGAATACTGCTTTTGTTTTGGGATGGATCATCGTTTCAATGACGGCCCGATCCAGCGTGAGAGAGTCCACATTCACCGGAATCCGTTGAATAGTCATGCCTTTATCTTCAGCAATCTGAACCCATGGGTCAACATTGGCTGAGTGATCCATTTCTGTGACGACAATCTCCTCTCCAGCCTTCCAGTCCCGTGCAATCATCCTGGAAATTGCGTAGGCGAGCGATGTCATGTTAGCTCCGAAAAAGACGCCATCTTCATATCCGTTAATAAGCACGGCAACTTCAGCTCTAGCCTGAGCAAGAATGGCTTCCGTCTCTTCGCTTGTGGGAAAAAGTCCATCCCGGTTTGCCATCCCGTTTTCGATATAGTCCATTATCCGCTTAATAGACGGCTTGCACATCTGTGTACCCCCGGGTCCATCAAAGTAGACTACTTGTTTGCCTTTAAAAGTTCGGTTCAATGCCGGAAATTGCTCGCGTATATTCGCTATGGCTACTTTGTTTTTGATATTTTGCACTGTGCTGCCTCCTTTTTCATCGCTTATAATAATATTAGCATGATTAAGTTGTATGTATTAGAAAAATTTGAATAATTCATCTTCAATTTTTGACAAATAAAAAAAGCCCAATGTTTCCATTGAGCTTTTCCCAATTGTTACCATCCAGGTATTACAGAACCTTTGTAAGTTTCCTCGATGAATTGCTTAATTTCATCTGATTGATATACGCTTAGAAATTTCTTGATCGCTTCATCGTCTTTGTTCTCTGCTCTGGCTGCTACAATATTCACCCAGGGAGAATCTTTATCTTCAATGAAGATAGCATCTTTAGTAGGGACGAGTCCACTTTCTATTGCATAGTTGGAGTTGATGGCTGCTGCATCCAATTCATCCAATTGGCGTGGAATTTGCGCTGCTTCCAGCTCAACAAACTCATAATCGTTTTTGTTCTCTTCAATATCTTTGACGGATGGAGTCTCACCGACACCTTCTTTCAGTTTGATCAAACCTGCTTTTTCGAATAAAAGAAGGGAGCGTCCGCCGTTGGTCGGGTCGTTCGGCAATCCGAGCTTTGCACCTTTTTTGAGATCCTTAATGTCTTTTATTTTGTTGGAATAGACACCCATCGGAGTTGTGATGGTATTTCCAACCGGGACAATATCATATCCGCGGTCTTTTTTCTGTTCGTTCAAATAAGGTTCGTGCTGGAATACATTCAGATCAAGATCCCCTTGTTCCAATGCTTCGTTCACGATTGGATAGTCAGAAAAAGTTTTAATGTCAATTTCCAGGTCTTGCTTTGCAGCGAGTTCTTTTACCTGCTCCATGATTTCCTCATGTTCACCGGCTGTAACACCTACAATGAGCTTTCCGTCGCTGAGCAGCCCTTCGGCTTTTTCACCTTTATCCGCTGATTCTTCTTTACTTCCGCCGCATGCTGCAAGAGCTGCAATCAATAAAACCAACACGCTGGATAATATCCATTTTTTCATGATGCAATTCCTCTTTTCTTATAGATATAATTAATATTTAAACACCCTATACACAACTAATCTTTTTTCAATCTGGCAGCTACCCGGTTGCCCAGTGACTGCAATCCTTGGACAAGGATGATCAGGAGGATGACTGTTACATACATGACATCGACTTCGTAACGGAGGTGGCCGTAGCGATAGGCAAGGTCCCCAAGGCCTCCGCCTCCGACAAGTCCTGCCATCGCTGTAGCGCCAATTAAGGAAATCGTTGCAATGGTCAGTCCAAGAATAATCGAGGAACGGGACTCCCTTACAAGAACGTGCCAAATGATATGTCTCGTTTTCATGCCCATCGCTTCATAGGCCTCAAGCACTCCACGATCTACTTCCAGAAGGGCTGTTTCCATCAGACGGGCAATGTATGGAGCCGTATAAATAACGAGAGGGACAATAACGCCCTTTACACCAATCGTTGTTCCGACAACAAACTTTGTGAATGGCAAAATAAAGAACAACAAGATGATGAACGGGACAGACCGTACAATATTTATAAATATATTCAATATACCAAAGACATATTTGTTGCTAAATGCCTTGCCTGGACGTGTAAGAACCAGCATGATCCCGAGTGGAAGACCGATTAAAATCGATATTCCGAGGGAGATTCCAACCATTTGGAAGGTTTGGATGATGGCTTCCCAAATATCAGTGCCCCAGTTATCAAGAAACTCGCTTATTTTTGTCACTTATATTCACACCTTCCACATGAACCTGGTCTTTTTCCAGGTACCGGACCGCTTTATGAATCTCGGCCGTATCTCCTTTTAAATGGACGACCAGCTGTCCGAAAGTTTCATCCTTTAAATGGGTAATGCTTCCTGACAAGATATTCGGATAAATATCAAATTTCTTTGTCACAGTCGCCAAAGCAGGTTCGCCGCTTGAATCCCCGAAGAAGGAAAGGGTGAACACCTGCCCGGTCTGGTTGAGTTTTTCCAGAAGATCATCCGGTATTTTATGAGTAAACAGGCTGCTTACAAATCGCTTCGTAGTTTGGTGCGACGGTGAGGTGAAAATGTCTTTTGTTGCTCCTTCTTCAATGACTTCACCATTTTCCATTACAGCTACGCGGTCACAGATGCGCTGAATGACGTTCATTTCGTGTGTGATGAGCAAAATGGTAATACCGAGATCTTTATTGATTTTCAAAAGCAGGTCGAGAATGGCTTCCGTCGTATCCGGGTCCAAAGCGCTGGTCGCTTCGTCGCTTAAAAGGATTTCGGGTTCAAAAGCAAGCGCGCGGGCGATAGCCACCCGCTGCTTTTGCCCGCCGGAAAGTTCGGAAGGATAGGCATGATATTTTTCATCAAGGCCGACTATTTTTAGGTACTTCACGACTCTTTCTTCCACTTCTTTTTTGCTAAATCCGGAAAGTTTCAGTGGAATGGAAATATTTTCATAAACAGTGGCCGTCTTTAAAAGGTTAAATCCCTGAAAAATCATTCCGATGTTGGTGCGGGCTTCGCGAAGCTTTTTGGTAGACAGTTTTGTTAAATCTGTCCCTTTTACAACTACGGAACCTGCGTCAGGTTTTTCCAATAAATTGACGCAGCGGATCAATGTACTTTTTCCAGCGCCGCTGTATCCGATGACTCCATATATTTCACCTTTTTTAACAGAAAGCGATACATTGTTCAATGCGTGAATCGGACCTTGTTTACCTTGAAATGTCTTAGAGATTCCCGCGAGTTCTATCATGTGTATTGCTCCTTCATGTTTATTTTCAAAAATCCGTGACGGCTGCCTGGTTCAGTTTTCTTACCAAGAGGGAATGACTGATCCTTCGAATGTTTCATCAATATATTGTTTCACTTCATCAGAACGGTAAACATCCCAAAACTTTTGAATCGCTTCGTCATCTTTTGATTCAGGCCTGGCCGCTGCAACATTCACCCATGGAGAGTCGCTTGATTCAATAAAGATGGAATCTTTGGCAGGCTTAAGTCCATGCTCAATCGCAAAGTTCGTATTGATGGCAGCTGCATCAAGCTCCTCCAATTGACGGGGAAGCTGGGAGGCTTCCAATTCTACTAACTCATAATCGTTTTCGTTTTCTTCAACATCCTTGACAGTCGGGGCAGTCCCTGAGCCTTCTTTCAATTTAATTAATCCGGCACTTTCAAACAAAACAAGGGCACGTCCTCCATTTGTAGGATCGTTAGGAAGTCCAATCTTCGCCCCTTTTGGCAGATCTTTAACGTCTTTCACTTTGGATGAGTAAATCCCCATTGGAAAAGTGAGTGCTTTACCTACTTCGACAAGATCCATGTCCCGGTCTTTATTAAACTGCTCCAAATAAGGAATCGTTTGGAATAAGTTGAGATCCAACTCTTTTTCATCTAAAGCGATATTCGGCATAATGTAATCCGTGAACACTTTGACTTCGATATCCAAATCTTGCTTGGCTGCAAGCTCTTTTACTTTTTCCAAAACTTGTTCGTGCGGGCCGGCTGTTACACCAACCGTCAGTTTGCCGTCGTCAAGAAGGCCTTCCGCTTTTTCGCCTTTACTGCCGGCTGCTTCTTTATTGCCACCGCCGCATGCTGCAAGAGCGGCGATTATTAAAATAATTAAACTGGATAATACCCACTTTTTCATGCTGCTTCCCCATTTCAATGTATATTTATCTTTTTAGTCGAGTTTACTGCTATTAATCATCTTCCTATTTTTATTGCCAATACAATTTCTATTTATCGTACCTCCGTGTTCCTCCCTTCAAGATTCCTTATGGAAATCCCTTGTGCATCAAAAAATGCCTCTCGCACAGAGAGGCATGGAAATACACGAAAGTATCACGCACTCTCTTATTTTTCAAAATACAAAGTATTTTGCAGGATTTAGCACCTGTTCCTGTTTTGGTAAAACAAGAATGGTTGCCGGGTTTCACAGGGCCAGTCCCTCCACCGCTCTCAATAAGAGATTTCCAAATGAAATTGTTAAGAATGATAATATACCTATCTAAAAGAAATGTCAATACTGTCTGTTCATTTTTCAGATCTATCTATGATCAAAGGCCCCTTGAAATTTTTTCATAGACCTTTCTTCCATACCGGAAAAACAAGAAAAATACTAACTATTTTTTGTATTATGATTTATAATATGTATGAATATATGTTTTTTTATTTTTATTATATATACTTTAATGCAGGGAGGAGCAGCAAAGTGTCAACTGATGCGAAGAAGAAGGTCCAAGACTATATTGAAGAAAATAAAGATGAACTTGTGGAAGCCATTGTGAAGGCGGTCCAAATTCCGAGCGTGATCGGCGACGAAAATGCTATGGCGGAATATATGAGGAAAAAGTATGAAGAAATCGGATTGAAAGTGGCCGAGGTTCATCCTGAGTATGAAAAGATCCAAAACCATCCTGCTTTTAGCAGCTCTGATTTGCCGTTTGAAGGCAGAAAGAACATTATCGGCATTTGGGAAGGCAATGACGATGCGCCTTCATTAACGTTAAATGGACATATGGATGTTGTTTCACCGGAACCGGTTGAAAATTGGACAAAAGATCCATGGGGCGGCGAGATTGTAGGCAATAAATTGTACGGGCGCGGCTCGGGAGATATGAAAGCCGGGCTTATGGCCAATTGGTTCGCTTTGAAAGCGCTGTTGGACCTGGGAATCAAGCCGAAAGGCAAAGTCCTGCTTCAAAGCGTGATCGAAGAGGAAGCAGGGGGGGCAGGCGGTACACTCTCCTGTTTGGAAGCCGGATATACAACCGACGGTTTTATTGCGACAGAGCCCCATGCTTTGAGATTGACTGTTGCTCATGCCGGGGTCATGTATTTCCGAGTAAGGGTGCTGGGCAAAACAGCTCATGCGGGCATGGCGCATTTGGGCGTGAATGCGATCAGTAAAATGTACAAGGTTTACAATGCACTTGAAGAGCTCGCTGAAAAGAGGGCTAAGGAGGTTTATTTTGAGCTGTTCCATAAAGGTTCCGGCCAATCTGTCCATATGAATCTTGGTACGTTAAAAGGGGGAGACTGGGCATCCAATGTTCCAGGTGAAGCAGTACTTGAATGCCGAATCGGTTTCATCCCATCTGAGACACGCGCCGAAATCAAGGAACTGATTGAAAAGACGGTTCAGGGAGCCGCAAAAGGCGACGAATGGCTCGAAGAGAATCCGCCTGAAGTGGAATGGTACGGCTGGACAACCGAGGCGTGGAATCAGGCCCCTGAAGATCCGTATGTCCAAGCTTTTAAAAAGACGGCGGAAGACGTATTGGGCAAAGAAGTGGAAATTGCCGGACGTGCTGCCGGGAATGATGCACGGTTTACCCAATACTATGGCAAGCCTGGACTTGTGTTTGGACCAAGGTGCTCGAACATGCACGGACCGGACGAATATGTTGAAATCGACAGTGTTATTGAGACAGCGAAGGTGTTTGCTGCACACATTATTGACTGGTGCGGAATTGAAGAAGAATGATTAATACGGAAAACCTCTGATTTTTTGTGTTATGCTCCCCTTTTGGTAGTCAGGTGAAAAGGACAACTTAAAGGGGGCAATTCACATTGTGGCCAGGGGTTTATTGAATTAGATTTTCGCTGAGAGTATTGCTTTGCTTAAAATATAAAGATTCTTGCCCAAGTTCGAGGATTGCAGCATCTTCGGTAAGGAATGCCGCGCATACCTGCCCAAATAGGAGGGATGGCGGCATCTTCGGTAAGGAATCCCGTGTATACTTGCCCAATTAGAAGGGATAGCGGCATCTACGGTAAGGGATCCCGTGTATACTTGCCCGATTAGGAGGGATGGCGGCATCTTCGGTAAGGAAAGCCGCACATACCTGCCCAAATAGGAGGGATAGCGCGATCTTTGGTAAGGAATGCTACACATTCCTTACCGTTGATTCCTTTCAACAGGAGGCCTTTAAAGAAGCTCACCTAGGTACTGATTTAAAGAAAAGTTTTAAAGGCGAAAACCACGGCTGCTCCGAATGCCATTGCGATCACAAGCTTTAATGCTTGTTTCATCTTGAATGCCTCCTCTGATTTTTAATCCACCATCCGCTTGCGAAAGACCACAACGGTCAGAGCGGAAATGACAATGGTCCAAATAACGATAATCACCAAGTTTAATAGAATATCTGTAAAGCCTGCTTTATTTTCCACGTTTTTCGCAATTTCAAGCAGTTGGACGTTTGGCAGGTATTCGGCTGCTTTTAAAATGGGATATTTTTCCGCCAATGCGTTGATAAATGTTCCGAATGAAAAAACGAGCATGAATGGAAGAATCAGGACGGAAGCCTCCATAACCGATTTTGCATACAGGCCTAATAATGTCCCCAAGCCCAGATAAAAAAGCGATGACAGAATGATTGCGACAGCCACAATTCCAATATTCTTAGGGCTATAATCTAATAAGAAAGCACTTAATGCGATGACAAAAATAGTAAAAAGGAAAGATAATAAGCTTTTTCCGCATAGAATCTCTGCGGTGGTTGCCGGTGACAGCATCAATCCCCTCAATGTGTTCTTCTCTTTTTCCTCGGCAATCAGGCAGCATTGAACAAAGGCTGCAACCATGACGAGTACCAAGTTAAAAACCATGTAATGTGTTTCAATGGAATCGACACCCATACGGCCATAAAAAGCGGCCAGAATCGGCGGCAAAAATATGACGCAGGATACAGCCAAATTCCGTGAAAAATCCTTGTAATCCTTTATTAAAATTGCATTCACACGTCTCCAAGAAAATGTCATGCCAATTTCCTCCCTGTCACTTGTATGAAAATATCTCCTAACGTTGGTTCATTCGAATGAATTCTTGCCACTTGATCTGTTTTCATCAATTCAAATAGCTGCTGTGCGCCCTCTGCACCTATCGGAACGACAATCTTCTGATCATTTGCCATCTCGACTGTTACTGTTTCATCAGCGTATTTCCTTTTCAGATTATCCGGCGTATCCAACAGCTGGATTTTCCCCTTGTTTAAAAATGCAACACGGTCGCAAAGGGTGTCCGCTTCATACATATCGTGCGTTGTTAAAAAAATGGTTGTTCCTTTGGCGTTCAGCGCCCGCAGTCCCTCATATATATGAAGCGTATTTGTAGGATCCAGAGCCGAAGTAGGCTCATCCAGAAAAAGCAGCTCCGGTTCATGGAGCAGTGTACGTGCCAAAATAACCCGTTGTTTCATTCCTTTGGACAGTGCAGAAGTTTTTTTGTTTTTCTCTTTTGTAAGATTAACGATTGCTAAAGATTCCTCTATCCTTGAACGGGGAACATCATATAAATCGCAATAAAGCTTCAAGTTATCGTTAATGGATAATCTTTCATATAAACCGCTGTTGTCGGTCAATACGCCAAATCGCTTCCTGTAGTCCGGCTGTTTTAATTTGGAGACAGGTTCGCCGAAAACCGCCGCAGAACCGGTTGTAGGGTTCATTTGACCCGTTAAGATTTTAATTGTTGTAGTTTTACCGGATCCGCTCGGGCCTAAGAAACCGAATATTTCTCCTTTCTTTACCTGAAAGTTAACTCCTTCAAGAGCAGGTTGATTGGAGAAAGTTTTAACCAAATCCTTCACTTCGATAATATTTTCCATGTCCCTTCACCTCAAAAACGTAATGTCATTCGTTTGTTATATTCAGCTTACAGGGAAATAATGCACCAGGCATTAAATAGCGAATGAAAAGAGTTATATAAAGGATGAACGGAGCAAAAGGAAGGCTGAATCAATTCACTTTTGCCTGTTTGGTTAAGACGAAGAAGACAAGCAGCGTAAATGGAAGGCAAACAGGGAAAATAATCGACATATTTCCCGAGAAATAATTGATATTTCTACATTATTTGAGCCCAAGCATTTCCTTCAATACAGACATTTTTGATTTTGAGAGGGGAATGGTTGATTTGTTTGTATCCTCCAAAACAAGGCTGTAGCTGTTCCTTGTCCATGTAATCACTTCGCGCACTTTTTGCAGGTTGACGATATAGGAGCGATGACAACGGAAAAAGCCAAAGGGCAATAACCGGTTCTCCAATTCCTGAAGAGTAAAGTCGCTTGGAAATGCCTCACCTTTAATATGTATAAAGGATTGTCCTTCTCTGCTTTCAATATAATCTATCTCAGGAGGATTGAAGAGAACAATCTTATCTTTTACTTTTGTTGGGATTTTTTTGAACTGAATAGGCTGTGCTGTATCCGTTTGCTGTTCTTTTTCCAACTGGTCCTCATTTTTTTCGGGGTCATTGTTTTCAACCTGAATGGGGGATAACCCGTAAACGTCGAGTTTATACACCTCGTCGGCAGCCGTAACCGCACTTTCCATGTTGCCTGTCAGGATCAGGATGGCTTTGCCCGAGTGCCGAAGTTCCTGAAGGAGAGAAAGGAAGATTTGTTTTGATTCCAAATCCAGGTTTTGATCGGGTTCTTCCAAAATATAAATGGCAGGGTTTTGCAAAAGGAGACAGGCAAACTGAACTCTTCTGCTCTCTGAATATGACAATTTATTTATCCTTGTTTTCCGTTTTTCATCAAGGCGGACTGCTTTTATTGCCCGATCAATATTTTGTTCCGATTCGTATAAATTTTTTATAAACTTGAGCATTTCTTCGATTGAAAGCCGCTCGTACAGTGCCGTGTTTAAAAATAAAAAGCCGATATCTTTGGAAGGATGCTGCAACAGTTTATGGCCAACGCGGATTTCCCCATGGGAAAGCGCCGTTTTTCCAAGAAGCAGATTAATGATCTGCTCTCTGGCATTCACGCTCGAATAAAGAGCGGAAACCTGGCCGGGATTGACTGACAGGTCAAAGGAGGGGAAAATAATTGTATCATGAACCCTTTTTTCAGCATCCACAAATTGTAAATTCATTATGAGTCCTCATTTCTTTAAACCTCTGTACATTTCCATTATATCAAAAAAATAAACAGCCCAAGCTGATTTTCCCGGCTTGGGCTGTAAATAGGTAGTTGATTTTAGCGTAGATGGCAGGCGCTGATATTTTCTATCAATCCTCCACCAAAGGATATACCCCATCTTTGTCATGCGTTTCTCTTCCGGTCAGTGGCGGATTGAAGACGCAGATCATTCTCATGTCTTTTGTTGCCCTCAAATAGTGCTCATCATTTTTATCGAGTGCGTACATCGTCCCATCTTTGATCGGATATACTTTTCCGTCGGATACGGTTTCAATTTCACCTTCTCCGCCGACACAGTATACTGCTTCCAGATGATTTTTATACCAAATATGCGTTTCAGTTCCCGCATATATAATCGTGTCATGGTAAGAGAAGCCCATGTTATCATCTTTTAACAGCAGGCGGCGGCTTGCCCAGGTGTCGGCTTTTACTTCGTTTTCAGTTCCAATTACTTCTTCCAATGTTCTTACAATCATTTCTCCATCCCCTTTATCTAATTATTTAGAACAGACTTAATACTATCCTCTACGATTTGGAAGCCATTTTCAAGTCCTTCCTGGTCAATTGTCAGGGGAGGCAGAAACTTGAATACTTCTCCTTCAGGGCCTGAAGTCTCCATGAGCAGTCCGCGTTTAAACGCTTCTCCGCATATTTCTTCCGAAGTTTCCGCCACTTCACATGCTACACCCTGCATGAGCCCGCGTCCTCTTTTTTCGGCACTTAACTCAGGATATTCATGAACGATGTAGTCTGCAAATGAACTCATCATTTCGGCTTTTGCGGCTATTTCCTGAGAAAATTTATTTGTTTCCCAGTATCCCAATGCTTCAGCAGCCGCAATGAAAGCCATATTGTTTCCGCGGAAAGTCCCGTTATGTTCGCCGGGCTCCCAAATATCGTAATCACTCTTGATCAGAGTCAATGCCATCGGTAAGCCATAGCCTCCGATAGATTTCGAAAGGCAGACGATATCCGGGGTGATTTCCGCAGGTTCGAAGCTGAAGAATGTTCCCGTTCTTCCGCAGCCTGCCTGAACATCATCAATGATCAACAATATACCGAATCTTCTGCATATTTTCTCTATACTTCTCAGCCATTCATAGCTGGCAGCATTTATCCCGCCTTCTCCTTGGACGGTCTCCAAAATCATGGCCGCCGGAAGGTCGATGCCGCTGCTGCTATTTTCCAAAAAGGCTTCGATATAGTCGATGGAGCTTGTGTCGTCCACATAATTGTCGAATGGCATGAAAACACTGTTGTTTAGCGGTATGCCAGCACCGCCTCTTTTCGACGCATTTCCCGTTACGGATAAAGAACCAATCGTCATTCCGTGGAATCCGTTTGTAAAACTGATGACCGTATTTCTTCCTGTGACTTTTCTTGCAATTTTCAATGCGCTTTCCACGGTGTTTGTGCCGGTTGGTCCGGGAAACATCACTTTATAATCCAGATTTCTCGGTTTCAAAATAACTTTATCAAACTTTTTGAGGAATTCTCCTCGGGCGACAGTGGCCATATCCAGACTGTGGGTGATGGCGTCTTCTTCAAGATATTCAATGAGAAGCTTTTTCATTTTCTCATTGTTATGCCCATAGTTCAAGGCGCCTGCGCCTGCAAAAAAGTCGATATATTCCTTATCATTGATATCCCATAATTTGTAGTTCTTGGCTTTTTTAAAAACGGTGGGGAAGCTTCGGCTATAGCTTCTTACTCTCGATTCATACCGTTCAAAAACATCCATGGCAATAGCGGGCCTGTCAGTAGTAGTCGACATAAATGTACACATACCTCCAGTAAATTTTATTTCAATGGTCCAATTCTGTACGCAATTTCAGCCTCATGCGAAGGGTCCGGAAATTGTTCTTCGCTGAAACATTCATATTTCGTATACCTGGTTTCCAGTTTTTTTGCCAATCCTTTAAAAAGGTTATTGGAAGGCGCGTTTGAAGGAGTGACAGTTGCCTCCAGGAAGCGGATGTTTGTATGTTCGAGCCTTTTGATCAGCTTCAGCAATAATGTTGTGGCCAATCCTTTTCCTCTTTGGGATCGGTCGACAACGACCTGCCATACAAACAGCGTATCAGGTGCGGTTGGCTGGAGAAAACCGGAGATAAATCCGACAATTTTACGGTCGGCCACTGCTACAATGGATGTCTTATTAAAATATTTGCCCCACATTAAATAGCTGTATGACGAATTGACGTCAAGAACCTTGGACTTTTTGACCAGTTCAAATATTTCACTGCCGTCGTCGGCTGTCGGCTCCCGAAAATAAATCGCGGCTGATTTCCTGCCCTTTGCAGAAGGTTTTTCTATTACCTTAGTGATTGTTTGTTCACCTCCTCTTTGCAAGATGTATATAATCATATCGGGCACAACATGTAAAATCAAAACCAATCAGGCATGTTGTAAGCGATTTAATCGTATTGAGTCACGGACTGCTTTACATAATGCTCGGTTTCCTTCAATTTCCTTCCAAATGGTCTGATATGGACCCCGATAAGAATTTGAAACAATTCCTACCCCATTAACCAGCAACAGTAGTATGATGGGTTAAAACGCAAAAAGGGGAGAGGAGTATTGAGAAATGAAATTGATAAGCTTGTGAAGGAAAAGGATTATTTTTCGGCTGAAGATGATCTCCAGCGTATAAAAATGGTTCAGGAGCTGTTGGCTGAGCGATTTCCTTTCGAAAATCTTGATGTCTTGTTAAAAGTGGAGGACCCCATTACGCCTAAATTTATTGTGGAAAAAATGTTGCTAAAGGGACGCGGCGGCCTATGCTATGAATTGAATGCGCTGCAGCATCTTCTTTTAAAAGAACTTGGCTTTGATGTTTATCTGGCCACTGCCACCGTTTCAACAGAAACAGGCTGGGCAACGGACCGCACCCACGTAATGAACCTTTTATGGAAGGAAGAGAAGTTATATTTGATAGACAGCGGGTTCGGAAGCAATCTGCCGTTACAGCCGGTTGAATTGGATGGTCCCCCCGTCCATTCTCCCGCCGGGAACTTTCGCCTGCGAACATGTGAAACGGAGAAAGGCTCCATTGTGCTTCAAGCGGAAAATGATAAAGGATGGAATACGCGGTATGCTTTTTTTCCGGAGAAGGTAAGATGGGAGGACTTGAACCGAATTAAAACTGAAATTCATAACAGCCCAAAATCGTCGTTTAACCGGGAACTGCTGATCGCCCGGATGCTGCCGGAAGCAACGCTTTCCGTAAATGAAGAGCGTCTTCAAATAAAGGGAACTGAAGGTGAAGATCAAAGAATCATGTTTACGACGGAAGATGAGATGCTGAGAAACATTAAAATAAGATTCTCTGAGTCTATTTACCAGGCTGCTGGACAATACGTGCGCATGAAAAAGAAAGGACGGGAAAATGCTTAAAAAGTTGGAGCGGTTTTTGCGGGAAAAGGATTATTTTTCAGTGAGAGATGATCTGAAGCGAATTCAAATTGTGCAAGAAGTTTTTTCTGCTTTATATCCCTTTGAAAATCTGGATGTCCTGCTGGAAGCGGAGGATCCGATCACTCCCGAGTATGTTGTGGAAAAAATGTTGGAAGGGGGCCGCGGAGGGGTTTGCTATGAGCTGAATTCCTTGCTCCATGTTGTTCTGAAGGAACTTGGATTTGATGTTACTCCAGCCTGCGCAACCGTATGGTCAGATGATGGCTGGATCATAGACCGCACCCACTCGATTAATTTATTAAACAAGCAGGGGAAAATCTATTTGATTGATGCGGGCTCCGGGAATAATTTGGCGCGCCAGCCGATTGAACTGGACGGAAGTACAGTCACATCTCCGGCAGGTGTATATCGTCTCAGAACGGAAGAAACCGAGAGGGGGACGGTTGTACACGAGGTTCTTTCAGAGGGGGAGTGGAAGTTAAGGTACGCTTTTTTTCTGAAAAATGTTGGTTGGGATGACTATAACCGGGTGAAACAAATGATCCATCACCATCCTGAATCTCCGTTTAATAAAACTTTATTGATTGCTCAATCATTAAGCGACGGAATCATTTCAGTGAACGAAGAGCGGCTTCGAAGGAAATGGACAGATGGGAAGGAACAGCGCATTCCATTTGCGTCACCTGATGAAATGCTTGAAGCAATTAAACATCATTTTCATCCATCCGTCTACAGGGCAGCTTGCAAGTATGTTGAAAAAAATATTGAAAAGAAAGCCACGAACTGTTAAGTGAACGTGGCTTTTTGCATGAGTACTTGATGAGGGTTTCTATATGCGGCGCTTGGCTAATGTGGTAGCCATCGTTACGATGTTGTCCGGCAGCGCCTTCGCCTTTCCTGCTACATTACATTCCATGCCCGGGGTTTTTGTTTTGCCTTGAATGGTTCCTGTTTTTTACTTTGTGGGAGCCGCTTAACGGTTTTGGCTGATTCGATTCCTGCTTTTTACCCTTAGATTCATTTCCCATTTTAGACACCTCCATTCGTTATTATGTCTTCTTCCGAGCGTTTTATTTCAAACCATATGAGTGAGGAAATGGGAGCATACTCCATGAATGTTGAGTATCTCTTGTACGATATTGGGCTCACGCAACGAGAGCCCGTATAACCGCAATTAAAGCAATATTATGCTGTTTGAACCTCATTGCCTGTTCACGTAGACTGTTATACAAAGCGCTTCCAATTTCCGCTTTCTGTTTAGGCAAAAAATCATGCTTAAATAGTGGCGGAAACAAGGTAGAATCACGCTTTCACTTATTGGAATCTTTCGAAATAAAAGAAAAAATGAGGGGGTTTTATTTTTGAAGAAGTGGTTTTTTATAGCCGTTGTCGGCTTGTTGGTAATGCTTAGCGCCTGTGGAAACAGCAGCGAAAGCACAGGCGGGGGAGACCCAAAAGCGGGTGGATCCACGCTTGACCGC
>NZ_VEKZ01000109.1:0-3405 GCF_007681465.1 Siminovitchia fortis | reverse complement strand
ACAAAGTTTTACCAAATAGCCCCAGAATTAATGTTCAGTAAATTTACTTTCGTAATTTGGGATTAAATCAATATGACAGCATCGTTTCACATGATATGCAGCAAATAGAAAAAACCGGCTAACCCCAGGGTTCACCGGTTTTTTCTCTATTAGATGAGCATTACTTGTTGTCCATCTGCTTTTTCATCATGCCCATCATTTGGTTGATTTTCTTTTGTGAGGGTTTCATCCCCATTTGCATCATCATCATACGCAGCATCTGTTCATTGATTGGCGGGTTTTTCTTTAGGTAATCCATCATATATTTACGGGCGATGAAAAATCCAAGCGCCACTCCAGCCAAAAGAGCGATCGCGCCCGTTAAAATCAATTGCCAAACCATCCAAAAATTCCTCCTTCGTGTTGTCTCACTTCAGTTTACTGAATTCCCGAATATTATACAATACTTGCGCTGCGATTTCATATGTATTTTCTTTCTTTAACCGGTTTTACCCAGCCATATCTTTCATTTTCTATATCAACAGCAAAAAAATGGCCATCAAATTTTCTCAATACTTCGAAGAAGATCGTCTCGGACTCAAAACCGCCCCATGCGTTCAGCTGGAGCCAATCTTCCTCAATGGCCAACTCCGCTCCGTCTTTATCTTTTGCCTGCCCCATGCAATATACCTTTCCCTTTATATATATTTGCTGGTTTTGCACAAATTGGGAGAACAACTTATGTAAATCCAAGTATGGCAAAGGCTCGGTAATATAATCTATTTGCTTATGTATGATTTCCTTGAGATTTCCATCGGCAGAGTGACTGCCGGCAAACAATTGGAAAAATCGGCTTTCCCGCCCATAAAAGTAGTCGGCGAATTCATCTTTTATCATATAAATAAAATATGTTCTCATAGGAACCTTCACTCCATTGCCAGTTTTCTCCTAGTATAGTGAAAGAAAAGTGAAAAGTTTGTCAATTGCTGTAATGAACAGCTTTTTTTCTGGTCTTTTCAGGAAGCTGCAACGATTGAATAGTTCCATTATGAATTTTTTTATATCATTAGGCAAACGAAAAGATAAAAGAGGGGAAATCCTCCCCTCTTTCTCGCAGTTAAAGATTACTGAACTTTCTCTTCAAACAGAGGTTACGTAATGTCCAGCTCCAGCGCCTATGTTCCCATCATTTTTTTAGGAGCGCCTTTACTTTCTCCACCACATTTGCCGGTGTAAATCCATACTCCTCTATCACCTTCCCGCCGGGTGCCGAAGCTCCAAAGCGGTCAATCGCCAATATATCTCCTTCATCTCCTGTGTATCTTTCCCAGCCGAGGGAAGCTCCCATTTCAATGGCTAAACGCTTTTTCACTGTAGAAGGAAGAATAGATTGCTTATATTCTTTTGATTGTTTTTCAAACCGGTCCCATGACGGCATGCTGATCACTGCAGCGTCTATGTCCTGTTCAATTAAAGCTTTTTGCGCTTCAATGGCAAGGCTCACCTCTGACCCGGTTGCAAGCAGCAGCACATCGGCCTGCTCTTTGTTCGCCGGGGAAATGACATAGGCTCCCTTTTCCACTCCGGATTTCGCCAAATCCGCGGATCCGGAAAGTGTCGGTACATTCTGCCTTGTCAAAATCAGAGCTGTCGGCTGTTTGTCCGATTCAATCGCCAGCCTCCAGGCTGCGGCAGCTTCATTCGCGTCGGCCGGACGGATCACTGAAAGGCCCGGCATCGCCCGCAAAGAAGCCAATTGTTCGATGGGCTCATGTGTAGGTCCGTCTTCGCCAACGGCTATGCTGTCATGCGTAAATACATATGTGACGGGCACCTCCATCAATGCGGCGAGACGGATGGCCGGACGGAGATAGTCGGAGAAAACAAAGAATGTTCCTCCAAATACCTTCAATCCCCCATGAAGAGCCATTCCATTCAAAGCGGCACCCATTCCAAATTCACGGACACCAAACCAAATATTTTTTCCTGCATAATTTTCCGCACTGAAGTCCTGTTCGCCTTTAATCATTGTTTTGTTCGAGCTGGCAAGGTCTGCCGCGCCTCCGAATAGAGAAGGCAGGTTCTTGGCAATGCTGTTCATGATTTCGCTTGCTGAAGCCCTGGTAGCCAAGCTTTTTCCTTCTTCATAAACCGGGATATCTTTATCCCATCCTTCCGGCAGCTTGCCTTCTGCTGCATTCTCAAGCTGCCCGGCCAACTCCGGATGGGACGCTTTATATTCTTTAAATAATTGGTTCCATTCGGACTCTTTATTTCCGCCGCGCTTGATTGTTGTTTCCTCAAAATGTTCATAAACTTCTTCGGGCACATAAAAATCTTCTTCGTATGTCCACTTGTAATATTCTTTTGCTAGTTTCATTTCGGCTTCTCCAAGCGGGTTTCCGTGTACGTCGGATTTTCCGGATTTATTTGGCGCACCGTATCCGATGACTGTTTTCACTTCAATCAAGGTTGGACGTGACTGGTCCGCTTTCGCCTGCTCAATGGCCTTCCCGATTTCTTCTACGTCATTTCCATCTTCTACGCGGATATATTGCCAGCCGTAAGCTTCAAAGCGTTCGCCCACATTTTCGGAAAATGATTGGGAAAGATCGCCATCTAGTGTAATATCATTGGAATCGTATAACATGATCAGTTTTCCAAGTTTTAAGTGGCCGGCCAGGGAGGCAGCTTCGGAGGCAATCCCTTCCATCAAATCGCCGTCACCGCATAACGCGTATGTATAATGGTCTACTATGTTAAAACCGTCTTTATTGTATGTCGCAGCCAAATGGCGTTCCGCCATGGCCATCCCTACTGCCATGCCGACCCCCTGTCCAAGCGGCCCTGTTGTGGCTTCGACTCCGGGAGTATAACCGTATTCAGGGTGGCCCGGTGTTCTGCTGCCCCACTGGCGGAAATTTTTAATGTCTTCCATCGTTACATCATAGCCCGACAAATGAAGCAGGCTGTATAAAAGCATGGATCCATGGCCGGCCGATAAAATAAAGCGATCGCGGTTAAACCACTCCGGATTTTTTGGGTTGTGGTCCATATGCTTTGTCCATAAAGTATAGGCCATGGCAGCTGCACCCATCGGCAATCCGGGATGTCCCGAATTTGCCTTTTCAATAGCATCGATCGACAGTGTCCTGACCGTATTGATCGAGAGCACATCGAGCTCTTTTACATTATGATCTCCCATCTTGATTCTTCCTTTCCCATATGTTCATCATACTTATCATAAAGATATTGATAAAATTAAACAACTCTTTCCATTAAGAAAAGCATAAGCGCCTTGCCCATCGACGTACAGACTGAAATGCGGAAGACGGCCGTTTAGGGGCGACAAGCGCTGGAGGTCAAACCTGTGAAGTCGTTCTTTGACTTCATTGGTTTGACCGAAGCGACCTCGAGCCCCTGCCG
>NZ_VEKZ01000108.1:0-3588 GCF_007681465.1 Siminovitchia fortis | reverse complement strand
TTTTTAATCCGTTCCACTCCACAAAACCGTTTTTGTATCTGATCCCTGATTTATTGGTTTTGCTTTCCAGCGTATTGAATTCGCCGAACTTTTTAAAGCGCACCTTTTTTGTTTTTGGATTGAAAAGATAGTCTTCGATCGATTCCCAGACATTGAGTGCAATTTTTTGCACGGCATGGGAGTCTAAATGCACCTTTTGTTTGTGCTTTTCGTTTTTCGGTTTTTTGCCAAGGAAGTGTTTTCCCATATGATTGACGATGCGCTCTGCACCGGTTTTACTGACATCATATGCTTCCCGAATCTCGATTAATTTTTTTGTTCGTGTCTTGGATTTCTCTTGCTTGAGCCAAAATTGATAAGTTTCATCTTTTCTCATTTGTTGAATGTTATCCAGCATTTTTCGCTTGCAGGCGTTATAAATATGGCGCCCGATTTCAAAGCGTTTTTCCAGTATATGCACTTGAAAAATCTCCGTTTTGAGGAATAATTCTACGACATAGCGGGGACCTTTTTTCGCCATATTTACCCGGCCTCCGAACATATATTCTATATAAATATTATAATATTGCAAAAATAAAAGCAAGCACTTTTTCATCTTTATTTGAATCTATGCCGCTGAGATTCATCCCGGCATTAAAATACCGGGCCTTCTGCCAGTTGTTCGTAAACGAACCATTTAAATTCCCCCTTTTTGATTGAACATCTTTTTATTTATCTATCTTTTTTATAATTACTTCAAAAAACATGCTTAACAATAAGCGCAAGCGCCTTAACCATTGCGGGGCTAGCCGCTTTTAACTCTTCTATTATTAAGCCTCTTCAACAGCAAGTTCCGGCGGAGGCTGCCTAAACATGTTCGTAAGAATTAGCAGGTATACAAATCCTGCCGTAAACCAAATTCCACCTACAATAAGTGAATGAATGTCCAATTTTAAAAAGAATAAGCCTGTAAGCGAAGCGCCAATTAACGGCAGTATAAGATACCGGATGGTCCCCATAATGGATCTCTGTTTTTTGCGGACATAATAGTGTGCGATAACAGAAAGATTAACAAGAGTAAATGTAAGCAACGCACCGAAATTGATCAGAGATACGGCAAGTGTAAGACTTAAGAAGAGTGCACTAAGAGCAATGCCTCCTATGATTAATAGGTTAAACACAGGAGTACGATATTTAGGCGAAAGATACCCAAATATTTTGCTAGGGAGTACACCTTCACGACCCATTGCATATAAAATACGGGATGCACTTGCCCCTGATGCAACGGCTGATCCGAAGCATGCCATGGCTCCTTCTGCAACCATGTAACTCACCAAGAAATTACCTCCGATATACATGGCAATTTCAAGATAGGCTGATTCCGGATCTTTGAAAGTTTGGTATTCCGGCCAGACAAGCTGTAAAAAATAGGAACCGATAATAAATGATGCCCCGCCAATAATCGTAATAAGATAAATGGCCCTGGGTATAGATTTTTTGGGATTTTTCGCTTCCTCAGATAGGGTTGTTACGGCATCAAATCCTAAAAAAGAAAAGGCTAGAACAGGGATTATGCCCATGATTTCCGGCATATTTGCATTTGAATCAATAAATGGAAGGATGGAAAAGAGTGTGCCTGCTCCTTGACCATTTAGAAGACCCTTAATAGAAAAGGCAATAAAGAGGACAAATGTTCCGAGTTGTAAAAGCAGAACCCCTGCATTAAACTTTGCCGCTATAGTGATGCCAAGTATATTTACGACCGTAATAATAAGGATAAAGAGAATAATCCAAATGTACATTGGAATAGAAGGGAAATACGCCTTCATGGCTATTCCCAGGAATAAAGAACTGATCATTGGACTAAATGCATAACCCAATAATATTGTCCAACCTACAAGAAAGCCAACATGCGGACTAAGGGACTTTTGTGTAAACGTATAAGCAGCACCCGCAGTTGGAAAGGCTTTCACCAGCTGCGCATAACTATAGGCTGTAAATAACATAACAAGCAAGGCAACGATATAAGCTGTTGGAATCATCCCATTCGTGCTATCAACAGCGACTCCATATGTTGCAAATAAAGTAGTTGGAGCCATAAAGGCTAGTCCAAAAAACACTAGATATTTTACTGAAAGAGAACGTTTAAGCGTTGGTGAGTTTGTATTATTCATGTTTCATTCCCCCGTATGCCAACTTTCTGTCTTTTTGTTAAATTTTCGTATCTTTTATCCGAAGGTATTCAAATAGATTTTGCGTAAACGATTTTTTCTTATAGCCCGGGAGGGAAAGATGGATCACCCGCCCATATCTGCTTAATCCGAAATGCTGTACGAGCGGTAATGACACCATCGATAACACATGGAGTTCTTCGATTGATACGTACCTCGCAATGTTTACATACAAGATTATCATTCATGCTTTTCATTGCTGCCCATGCCGCCAAGACAGGCATTTCAAATGATTAGATTTTAATTTCCCAAACTCCCTTTTCAATTTCCTTTGAAGGTATATTTAATGGCACCCTGCGTTCTTTCAGATAGTCGTATTGTTGTTTACTCTCCTGAATAAGAGACAAGTCCAGCGATGCTGATAACACTTCCT
The DNA here is from genome assembly GCF_007681465.1 of Siminovitchia fortis. Classification (NCBI taxonomy): domain Bacteria; kingdom Bacillati; phylum Bacillota; class Bacilli; order Caryophanales; family Bacillaceae; genus Siminovitchia; species Siminovitchia fortis. Next base: position 1,005 of record NZ_VEKZ01000108.1, on the reverse strand, counting down.
CTTCACGTCCCGCTTCAGCAATAATCCGTCCATACGGATCAACAATAACGCTTTCACCGCAAAAAGTAATATCCTCATCCTCCAGCTGTCCAAGCCGATTCGTCAAAGCGACAAACATTTGATTCTCTTGTGCCCTGGCTTGAACGGCAACGCGGTGCACCGGGCCCTCCCAATTTCCATCTGTCACCAACAATAGCTCTGTTCCCATACTGGCAACAGCACGTGCTGTTTCCGGATATTCTATATCGTAGCAAATGAGCAGCCCGACCTTTGTGCCCTGCCAGTTGCAGCTCCGAAAGCAATTTCCGGCTTTAACTGCTTTTTCCTCACCTGGGAATAAGTGGACTTTACGATAAGAGAGCAATAATCCTGCCGGCCCTACCAGAACCGTTGTGTTATAAATGTTTTCTCCCTCTTTTTCGTATAAACCAACTACAATGGAGGTATCAGCTTCCCTCGCTTTGCGTTCTAAATGTTTCACAATAGGTCCATCTAATGGCTCAGCTAATGTACGGCAAACCTCCGGAGGAGGAAATCCTGCGATAAATGTCTCAGGAAACAAGATCAGATCGTGAGATTGTCCATATTCATCAACGACATGATCCAAACGGGCAAGATTGTTCTCAGCTTTCCCGTCTTCACAAATAAGTTGCGCCAATGCGATATCTATCTTTTTCATCATAAAAGCCTCCTGATACTTTTTCTCTTTATATTTCATGCTTCTATATACTACACGCAAAAATTATGCCAACCAATAAAGCCCCTTAATTGAAAAGCGCTTACAAGCGTTTGACCCATATTTGCATTAAGTTTTAAAATATTGATTCATTAATGAATTTTAATTTGAATTCGAATTAAAATCGGCCCGCACGAAGCGGGCCGATTTTCTTACTGAGCAAGAAAGTATAAGATGTTTTAGCTTTAAAATTTTGAACAAAGCCATTTGTTGTCTAGCTTCGACGGACAGGAGGTCCTAGTGCCGCCGGCGCCACAGGACGTGGCGCT
>NZ_VEKZ01000107.1:0-3823 GCF_007681465.1 Siminovitchia fortis | reverse complement strand
AAAATGGGTAAAATCAGCCTGCTTTTCAAGCTTTTAACAAACTACGTCACGGATTCAGGTTAAAATGTAACAGATAATTTTGGATTCAAACTCTTTGGGCTTTCTTTTTAGTATTACCGTTTTTTAGTAATGGATTTCCAACGTAAATAAGAAAAAACCCATGTTGAAAGTTCTTCTAACACGGGTTTTCGACTTTTTCAAATGAATCAGAAATATTTTAAAAACAATCACATTTTTTTAAATCTAGATTTAAGATCGAAAAATAAAAACAGGATACATCAACTTATAATAATGGAGAAAGCAGACGAGCACCTTGTTCAACAATGCGCTCGGTCAGGGATCGTTGCAACAAGTCTTCAATTCTTAATGGTACAGAATCAGTAAGATCCCTCTCGAACTGCTCTGTGAGTTCCCTTGCCACATCAGCACTGTACACGACTTGACACACCTCATAATTCAGGCGAAAACTTCTCATATCATAGTTTGCTGCGCCTACTTCTGCAATTTCCTCATCAATGATCATCAGTTTCGCATGTAACATTCCTTTATTGTACTGGTAGATTTGGACCCCAGCTTCTATAAGTTCCCCGTAATAGGTACGACTTGCATAGCCCACGCTTTTTTGATCAATGTGGCGAGGAACCAGCAATCTTACGTGCACACCACGAGCCACAGCTGTCTTTAATGCCATGATAATATCTGTTTCTGGTACAAAGTAGGGTGTTGTTATATCAATAGTTTTGGTCGCCTGTGTTATACATATAAAGTAAGCTTGACGAATAACTGGGGTAGGAATTCCAGGGTTTCCTTCCAACGTATGGATGTACGCTTTTTGCAATTCTCCTGTCTTTGTTCGGGTATTGTCTGTTTTACCTTCTATAGGCCATAACTCAGATCCTAATTCGGCAGACCATCTTGAAAGATCTATGCTGCCGGTTGGATTGATTTCCTTTGATTTATATTTTGGGATTTTAGTGGCCTTTTTCGTTGCCTCAGATTTTGTTTTTGACTTTATCCGTTCTGGTACAGCGATATTCCAATGAACGTCGAAGATAGTCTGCAAGTCGCCTGTTGCTTCCCCTATAATTTGTAAATGAGTGTCCCTCCAAAATCCTACGTCTGGCTTTAATCCTGTATATTCACACCCAACGTTCATACCGCCAGTAAAGGATTCCTTTCTGTCAATCGTGACAATCTTACAATGATCCCGATAATTCCAATTGGACAAAATCCAGGGAAAGCTTAAAGGAAATATTGTCCGACATTCTATCCCTGCTTCCACCATCTGAAGAATTTTTTGACGCGGAAATTTTTTACTCCCCCAACCATCTCTAATAAAACGAACCCGCACTCCATTTACTGCTTTTTCGATCAGCAGTTCTGTGATGCGATTACCAATTTGGTCGTTCCGATAGATGAAATATTCCAGATCAATGGTTTTTTGGGCTTTTTGTAGGGATTCGATAAGTTGTTCATATTTTGCTATTCCATTGTTTAGTACTTGGACTTTGCCGACTCGAAGCCCGCCTACAGTAAAATACCTTAAAGCATCGGCGATTATCGATGCTGAATCACTATATGTATCAGGTAACTTTTCAGACTCATTATGAGAAGAGGTCAATCTTTTACGCTGAATAAGCTTGGGATTTGATATGCTAAGATATAGTAAGAAACCAATGACAGGCAAAACAAGGACGATTACTATCCAATTCAAAGCTTTGGTTGGCCGACGAACTTCCCAAATTGCTATGAATAAGATAAAGAACGTATTTAACAAGTATAGATAAAAAATCCACTCCAACTAAAATTCCTCCTTTTCCCTTAACATGTACAAACTATGTAGCAAGTATACGTTTGGAATACGAAGAATTGTTTAGATTGACCTTTTCTCATGAGACACCTCAAATAACTTTGTAATTAGTTTGTTTTGTCACAGGAAATTTAATCTTGGAAATGTATCGAAAAACAAAAAAGGAGGTTCGTTTTACATTTCTTCCATTTAAACCTAAAATCTTACATTATTCTGCTGTAGCTGACTAAGTATATTCGATGTTAAAAAGACTCCAACAGGGGGCAAGGTACCACTAATTACGGGATATCCGGTAAGAGATTTATCGGTTGTAGCAATCCAAGTTCCATGCTCTCCTGCTTGTAAAGAAGGAGGTTTCATAATAAGCCTCCCATTTAAAACAAAATGTCGAATTCTAATCAAGGGATCATCAAATATAGTTAAGTTACCGGAAAATGCGGCAAAAGGTGAATCAAATCTTATTTGATTGGTGTTTTCATCCCAATATCCATTAATTGGAATAGGTGTGCCACGGAAATTAACCGTACCAACTATCCTGTTATCTGTAATAGAGTTAATGTTTAGTAAACCCCAAACGATTGGTCTACCAGCTATAGCAGCATGGAAGCCCCATACTGACGGGAATGGAATACTAACCATTGTTTGCTGTGCAGTTTGCAATACTAATCTCCCCCTAAATTTAAAGTTTATGTTCTGAAGGATAAAGGATTAGATATCTTATTTACTATCCTATATAAAGGACCAATCCAGTATATGCACCACAAGCTGAATATGTTTACTTTTAACGGTTAGAAGCTCATCCTTTCGTTGAAAAATGCAGATCATTCAACGTTTAGAACAAAAAATTATGTTACAAAAAAATTCCTTTACACAGAGGCTCCAAGTCAAGTCCTTAAACGCATATTCTGTGGATACATATAAACAATGATAAAGGGTGCAACATATCAATGTTTTGTTGTTGATACTATATATAAGGTGCATATAGTTGAATGGTACGATTTGTCTTGAAAGGCTGAAGCTAAGGTTTCATCAGGCAAACGAGCCTATCATACCCATCTCTCCAAGTAAAGTCCTATGTTTGTATACGTTGTTGGATTATCCCATTTGTGTGCAAAGCTAACCTTAACGCAGTTATTAATCCATATAACTAGCAGGACAAATTGTAGGCTATAATATTTTGCTATTTATTATACGGAAAATGAATTTTGTCCAGCGTTTGAATACCTTCGTTACAGGAGTGATTCCCCATAAAATATGGGGATTACTAATTTGTATTAGGGTTATCAGTCAAAAATTATTAATAGTGATTTTCTGAAGCCATGGCAATTGCCTTTGTCTCATGAACAGTACCATATGGATGTTGAGGTGGTGCATAAATGGAGTATAATTTTATTGGTTTATTACCTGTGTTCGTTAGATTATGCCATGTTCCTGCGGGTATCACGATTACATAGTCGTCATATACATTGGCTTGAAAATCGTATATTCCTTTATTTTTCCCCATTTGAACAAGTCCTTGACCATCTTCAATACGGAGGAACTGATCCAATGTTGGGTGGATTTCCAATCCGATATCTTCTCCAACACCAATATTCATTAAAGTAACCTGCAAATGATTTCCCGTCCATAAAGCTATGCGGAAATTGTTATTCTTCTTGGCGGCCTGTTCAATATTAATTACAAATGGCTGCGGCCCGAAATCCTTTAATATATTGCCTCTATTATAAGGATTTTCATTATCGCCCAAATTATTGTTCCAGTTATAATAATGGGGATTCCAGTCGTTACACCAATTATTGTCATACCGGTTATAATACATTGGATTTTGCCATTGATGGTAATAACCTAATTGTCGGTACAAATTCATTCTCCTTTTACAGACGTATTTATCCCTTTAATATATGTCACTTTTTTTAAAAACGTGTTATTTACGCAGCAGGATTACTATATCCTTAATCCGTGACTAAATTTATCTAAAAACCATCCGAAAGCTAGTGAAATCAAGTATAATAC
>NZ_VEKZ01000106.1:0-3892 GCF_007681465.1 Siminovitchia fortis | reverse complement strand
AGGTTTTTCACCGGAGTTAATTTGAAATTAGGTGTCTGAAATAATGTGCTAGTTTACACCATTACATGTTAAACAAGGTGGTTCCTCTGCATAAGGGCAATTTCCATTTAATCTCGCTCTACAGGATCCGTAAGGATTGTCAATTGCAGTTAACTTGTGGTTTAGCCAAAGCATTTCCTTTATTTCTTCCGGTATTTCTTCGTCTTTATTAACTTCATACATATTACCGTTTAAATCGAAACTAAAAACTCCGTCAGTAACCGCCTTTTCATATGCTTTACGCTTAGTTTCATCCAAAAGTTTAGCATATACCATTGTCATCTCCGGTGACGAGTGGGCGAGTAACTCTTGCACCGTGAAAATATCGGTACCGTTATTTAACAGTTTTATTGCGTAGGTATGTCGAAATTGATGCATTTTAAAATGAAAAAGGTTACCAAGTTCGTCGGTTATATTTTTTCTTCTAGCTAAGAGATTTAACTGGTCAGAAACCCATCCTTGTTCATATGCTTTCCCTTGCCTTTTGCCCCTATATCTAACAAAAATAAAGTCTTCAGGATTATTATCTTTTTTGCTGTGTTTTTTCGCATTATCTATTAAAACTGCAATTATGTTTGCCAACTCTTCATCGATTGGAACCATGTGTCCTTTTACATATGTTTTCTCTATGTCTGTTACTATGCTGTATTTCCCATTTAGTAAAACCAAACAGTTTTGCTTTAAACCTAACACATCAGATATTCTTAAACCTGTTTTAAATGCAATCCACACAATTGGCTGAACTTCTTTATGTAGATATTCAATATTTTTAAATAATTGTTCCAATACAAATTCGGGTATGTAATCGATTGTTTCATGCGATTTTTTTACTTTCCTGGGTTTATCACCGGGCAAAAACAAAAGATCGACTGGTAAATTAGGAGTCATATGACTGTTGTTATAAAAGTGCAAGTCTCTTACAAATTGATTTACAGCGGTAAGTGAGTGACGCTTGTATCGATTGGAATTTGCATCCTTTCTATGGTGACTTTTTACATATCCACTTAACCAGTGAATATACCCTTCAATATGTTGTCGTGAAAGCATTTTTAAATCTTTCCAAGTAGGTTCTTTGTCCGATACATAATTAAGAAATTTTCCTATCGAACCCACATATGTTCTTGCTGTAGACCACGAAAAATTATTTTGCGCTAAAATTCTTTGTTTGAAATAGGATTTTACGGCTTCTCTAAAATAAGGGTTATCAATTGTTGAAAAGTTTACTAAATAATCATTTTTACTTGGGTTATATTCTATGTCATACCTATTTATTAATATCCTAATATCCCAAATATCTTTTTCCCATTCATCTCGATCGTCGAAAACAACTGAAATAGCCTCATAAAATCGCCCCAAAAACATAAAAATCGGAGATTTTATTTGATAAACCTTGTCTGATATCTCTTCTAATTTATTCTTTATTGTTTTGAAATTGTTTTTTTCTAACCATGATCTCCATCTATCATTTAAGACAGGAAATTCTACTGATAGTATTGATTTAATGTTAGGAAACTCTTCATCAATAAATGTTTGTAAGTTTGTCATGTAATTAGAAGGGCCGGTCATAAAAGTCCCAACAGCCCATTCAGTAGAAAATAATTTTTTTACACAAAAATATTTTAATTCTCCTTTAATATTTTCATTTTGGGTTTTAAATTTTATATTTACTTTTAATCCGTTATACTTCTGATAATCATTGATAAAGTTCGAGATTGTCCCAAAGGTCCTTATATTCCAGATGTCCATATCTGCAAAATAGTTAGTGATTTCATCTATGTGGTTGAAGGGGGAAACATCCACTAAGTTTTCTTGAATAACCTTAGAAATATGCTCACGAAAAATATTATTATAATCGTATGTAGTGTAATTAAAAATGTATTGCTCTGTCATGTATGCTTACTTAAGCCTCCGTAGGTTGTATAATGAATGAACTTTTTGCCTTTTCCCAATTCTCACGAATTTCTTCTTCTGAAGGATGCAAATATAAATTTGCTGTAGTCTGAATATGTGCGTGTCCTAAACGTTCTTGGACTTGTTTAAGGTCATTGGTCTGTTTGTAAAACATGGTTGCGTGTGTATGACGAAGTAAATGAGGGTGAATTTTGAGAATACCAGTTTTTTTTCGCAATCGTTTAAATAATGAGGAAACGTCTTGGTAATTCATAGGTTTTCCAACATTAGCACCGCGAATTTTGACGAAGACAAAATTGGTATCTAATTCTAGCTCATCTAGCACCTCGTATAAATAATCATCGTACAAATCCATTAATTCTTGAGAAACATAAATTTCTCTTTCACCAGTTTTTAATTTTGCTCCATTTTCTAATTCCCCACGATCAACTAACCGAATTCTATGTCCTTTACTATGATCAAATATAAAATCTTCCAAAAACAAAGACAACACTTCTCCGATACGTAATCCTGTTTCAAATAATAATTGAATTAACAACTTATCCCGGATATTTTTCGTTGTTTCAATAAGCTGTTGGACTTCGTCCTTAAGTAAAACGGTAAGTCTTTTTTTGGGTTCTTTTAACTTAAGTATGTTTCGGTTAACAGGCTTTCCTTTGTTGACGTGGAATAGAAAATCTTTAAATTTGTTCCTCCCCCCTGAGAAAACTTGTTTAAAAGCAGGTTCAATCATATTGCTGCTAATACTGTTAGTACGGTATAGGTAGTCGTAAAAGTTTAAAATTACTGTGATTGTTAAATTGATTGTTTTCTCGGTTTTTTTGATTTTTTTTGGCTGTAATGGTGATACTTTAATGTTTTGATAAGGATTCCTTAACCATCCAATAAATTCTACTAAATCATCTAAACAAACAGTTTTGTAGTCTTTGTTATTGTCTTCTAAAAATACAAAATAGTGCTTTAAAGCATAGCAATAAGTTTTTTGTGTATTGCTGCTTTTGTCTGTTATGTCCAAATACTTTAAATACTTCATTACAGGTAGTACCGGGAATCCATGTTGATCAATTAGCATGTATCGCTTGCTTAAACCTTCTAAGATAACTTCTTGAACCCTCAAATAGAATGTTCACCTCCTGTTTTTGTTAACGTTCGGTCTAAGGACCTCACGACGCCTCCCGCTGTGGGCTACGTCCTCAAATAAAAATATATTTATATTAAACATAATATACTAGATTAATTTAGTATAGATATCCAGTATATTATGAATAAAAGAAAGGATAAAACGTTATATATTAAACATTCCATCCTGTAATTATTATAGTATAGTTAAACTGTCTTAGATGGTGAAATAGTAGTTACGGACTCTCATGGCAAACCAAACTTTGAATATGTCATGGAACGTTTTAAATCCAAGAAATCTCTTCACAAGATAACATTTTGCGTGTTCGATATTGTTTACTCTTCAAATAAGAAGCTAAATTGTACGCTACTGGAACGAAAAGAGATTCTTGAAAAAATCATTCCTGATGATGGACTAATTACAAAAGTTAAATGGCTACTTGGAAATGGAATTGCCTATTTTGACCAGATTAAGAGTCATGATTTAGAAGGGGTAGTCCTTAAAAATACTAGCTCTAAATATCAAATCAATAAGCGCTCTAATAACTGGTTAAAAGTGATTAACTATAAGTATGAGAATGTATACATCACTGGTCTGTGTAAAGATAAATTCGGGATGCTATTGAGCTACGAAAATGGCAATTATGCAGGGTTAATGGAGTTTATGCCAACTTCAAATAGAAAAGAATTTTACTCCGTTTACCAAGATTATATTTCGAGCGAGAATGATAAATTTATCTATCTTGACACAAAAATCAAGCTATTTAGCCCCTAAATGAACTTGGACAATAAGAGTAAAAATTATTATACTGCTTAATGTACC
>NZ_VEKZ01000105.1:0-3909 GCF_007681465.1 Siminovitchia fortis | reverse complement strand
TCGTAAAACGGATCGAAATGGCGTGTTCCCATTTTGTTCGCCCACAAACATTTTACTCATACCCGAATTCAATCGTTTATTCAATGAAGTTGACCTGATTGTAACCCCCACCCTGCCGGCTCTCCCGAAACCTGTCGGAGAAGAAATTATTCAATTGACCGATGAACCAGAACCTATTTTTAATTGCTTCATCCGATACACATCTTATTTTAACCTGACCGGACACCCGGCCATCTCTATTCCCGCCGGTCTCAGTGACGATAAGCTTCCAGTCGGTGTTCAGTTTGTTGGGGCAAAGCTGAATGAACAGCGCCTTATATCCGCTGCAGCTGCTTTTGAAAAACACTTTCTCGGGGATTTTTATAAAACGAGGGAAGAAGTATTAAAGGAACAAACCTTCAGTTTTCAATGAAATGAAGACATCATTAAGGGGAAGCCTCAGCTTCCCCTTTTATTGATGATCAATCATCTGATTCTTCTGCAATGATGTCTTTTTTCAATAAATACTCAAACGTGATATCCGCAAGCTCCCTTACCTCGTCCTCTGCAGGAATGAAACCCCTTTTGATAAGTTCTTGGTAAAAAAATTCGGCAATTTCTTCTGTATCAATAAACACATCGATTTCGCGCATTTCATTCCGCCCCTTTTCTCTATTTTTTATTCTCTGCTTCCAAATACAGCTCCCAAGCTTCATCATAAACCGATAATGTTGTTTTATAGCTTCCGTTCAATTCAAGGTATTCGCTGATTTCATAATAATCCTGCGAATCTTTTGGAAAGTCGTGATCCTTATAAACTTCTTCCGCAAAAAAACTTAATTCATCTTTTGGTTCCGGCTGCCGGTATTTAAGTAAAAAGTGATAAAAAGATTTCTTCATGATCCCATACGCCTTTCAGCTTTCTTGTTCATCCAATATAATGGATTGTCCAGCACATGTAAACCAAAAGCCCTTGCAGGCAAAAACATTGTTTGTCTTTCTATAAATGTATGCAAAGCCAGTTTCAAAAAGCCCCCTATTTTCAGGGGGCTCGCTGCTTAAAGATTTTTACGCTTTTCGTGTTTCATGATTTTCAAATACGTTTAATTAACCCAGCAGGCGCCGATGATGATCAACAGGATGAACAGCACAACAATCAGCGCAAAGCCGCCTGCGAAACCAAACCCGCCGTATCCACAACCTCCACCATAGCCATACGCAGGCGATACGAAGCCGTCGCATCCACATCCGCAGCCGCCATATCCCCCATATCCGCCATAGTACATGTCATCACTCCCCAATCATTTCATATGGTCTCTTCATCCATATACTATGTAGGTGTTTCGCGGACCGCATGTGCTTTTGCCCATTTTTTAAACAATTGAGGGTTATTTGCTTAGAGGCAACGGCCTATTCAAAAAGCTTTTTAAACTCACCGTATCCTTCTTCTTCCAGCTTTTCCTTGGGTATGAAGCGAAGAGCGGCGGAGTTTATACAGTATCTCAGCCCCGCAGGCCCTGGTCCATCCGGAAATACATGCCCCAAGTGGGAATCAGCAGTCTTGCTTCTTACTTCCGTTCGTATCATACCGTGGCTGAAGTCCTGGTTCTCCAATATTTCACTTTCCTCAATCGGCTTTGTAAAGCTTGGCCAACCGCAGCCGGCATCATATTGATCCTTTGAACTGAACAATGGCTTTCCCGAAATAATATCTACATATATCCCTTCCGCCTTGTTATTCCAGTATTCATTATGAAAAGGAGGCTCAGTTCCATTATTCTGCGTCACTTCATATTGAAGCGGCGTCAACTTTTTTCTCAGCTCATTTTGTTCCATTTTGTTCACCCCAGTGTCGCTCAATGAATTGTGCCCTTCCTGACCCATGTTGGTAAGCAGTGTAGCGTTCGGGATTTTTCCGGTAAAAGTGCTGATGATATTCTTCTGCCTCATAAAAAGGCTTGGCCGGCTCAACCGCTACTGCTATAGGCTTTGAGAACTTTCCGCTTTTGTCCAGATCTTTCTTTGATTCTTCTGCCAAAACCCGCTGTTCTTCATTGTGGTAAAAAATGGCTGGGCGATATGAATCGCCCCGGTCGTAAAATTGTCCACCGGCATCGGTCGGATCGATTTGCATCCAGTATAGATCAAGAAGCTTGTCATAAGAAATGACTGTTGGATCAAACGTGATTTGAACGGCCTCCGTGTGGCCTGTCAACCCTGAACAGACCTGTTCATACGTAGGATTAACAGTTGTTCCGCCAGTATAGCCAGATATAACTTTTTTAATCCCGGGCATTTCGTCAAATGGTTTGACCATACACCAAAAGCATCCACCTGCAAATGTTGCAAGCTGCAGCCGATCATCTGCTCCCATTATTACCCCTCCTTGTACAATACAAATTATTCTGTGGGAACAAGCATCTTCATAGATATCCTATCCTTTTCAAGGTCAAATTCCTGCACCCTTACTTGAATGCCATTGTTAAGTCTCATTTCCTGCAGCGCCACGTATACTTGGTGGTCATTTGGCTGGATAATGACCCACGGCGGCAATTTATAGGCATCCCGTATAAATTTCATTATATAAGATACCGGCAATTTTACATCGCCCAAATAAACATCCTTTTGTTCCAGCACAAGATCGCCATTCTCCAAAGCTTTCGGCTCAAAAGTCATTTTCAACTGCATGGCTTGTGAAAATACAGAAACCTCTCCATAAAGCTCGACCTCATCGGTCAAAAAAACATTATAATGAATGGGCCCATTCAGGCCTTCCTTTTCAATATAATAATTGATAAGGTCGTTCAAATCCTCTTTATGGGTATCTATCGTAAATTCCGAATAGGTACCCGTATCCGAAGCGTTTTTTGGAATCTCCTTTTGATCCGATGATAAAAACAGGAGCAATCCAATGCCGCAAACAAATAGCAAGTTAGCGGCAGCCAACACAATAAAAGCTATTTTCCAAACGTTTTTGTTACCCATTATGTGTCCCCCGTACAGCAAGCTCATCATATATATTTTTCGGCAGTCAAAAGATCGTAAATTCGCTCTGCAATCAACTCATACCCTCGAGTATTAGGGTGGAAATAATCAGTATACAACAGACTCTCCTCATTATTTTCAAAAATGTCGGCAACAGGTACAAAAAGAGCATGATCATATTTTGCAATCGTCTCAGAACTTACGTTGTTCCAGTTGTCGACAATTTGATCCATTTCCTTTATATCTGAAAACCATTTGATAAAAGGATTATAGATACCGACAAGTACGATTCCGGCATCACTGTTATAACTCCTGATCAGGGTTAATATGTCATCCAGCCTGTCTTGATATTCATCTTCCGCCGCAATGAATTTATTCAGCTTAAGACCCAAAAGGTTTTCCCTGAAGACCTGCATGACATCATTGCCGCCGATCGTAATAATGACAAAATCCGCATCGGTAATGTCTGACTGTACCTCAGGCTGTTGCAGGCGACTCAATAATTGGTCCGTTCTGTTTCCTTTTTTGCCGTGATTTTCAAACTCTGCCTTGTTGATGCCTTTGAGATTCTCAAGGTTTTCTTTTAAGAAGGGAATATAACCTCCATGCTTATCATCAGATCCTACTCCCTGGGTCAACGAATCCCCGACAGAAACTATTTTAACATCTTGAGGTATAAAATCTTCAGGGGGCATCTGCTTGTGTTCCAAAGCCGGTTCCTTTTTACCGAGTTCTCTTGTATGGTTCGCACACCCTGCAAGAAGTAATACAAAACACATTAATGCAAATACAATTTTTTTCATATGGCTTGCCCACTCGCTTTATTTAAGTGCCTTCATTATAACATCATATGCCGTATATGATAAAAAGATATTGAACCATTGTTTGAGTCAAGTATTTGTGGGCAGAAATTTTCGCCCTTTAATTTTGTAAGCACTTTCATAC
>NZ_VEKZ01000104.1:0-4161 GCF_007681465.1 Siminovitchia fortis | reverse complement strand
ATTATACTTGATTTCACTAGCTTTCGGATGGTTTTTAGATAAATTTAGTCACGGATTAAGGGTAACATAAGTCACAGTAAGCTAACATTTAGATTACAAAAAAAGAACATAGAGAAATGGCCTAAACTCCACGTTTAATGCGCCATACCCTCTATGTTATCAATGTTTATAAATTTATCTGAATATTACTTTATATTAAAGTTAGTTTACAATCGCCCCGTTAGGAAGGCTTTGATCAACCGATGCGACCGATAAAACGCCGTCTTTTTCTCCCGCAAGGATCATTCCCTGCGAAAGTTCTCCACGCAATTTCACCGGTTTCAGGTTTGCAACGACAATCAATTTTTTCCCTATTAATTCCTCAGGCTTATAAAATTCAGCAATGCCCGAAACAACCTGTCTCTTTTCATAGCCGAGATCAAGCTGCAATTTGAGCAATTTATCCGCCTTTTTAACCGGTTCGCAATCGATGACCTGGCCCACTCTCAGCTCCACTTTCCTAAAATCATCAATCGTGATTTCAGGAGCCTGCTCTATGTTTTCTTCCTTCTCTTCTTTCTTCTCTTTTTCCGGAGCGGCAGGGCCTTTCATTTGATCTTTAATATATTGAATTTCCTCATCCATCTCAAGTCTAGGAAAAATCGGCTTTCCTTTTGCTGCGACATTTGTCTGGGAGGGGATATTACCGAACGTTTCAAGGCTTTCCCATGTTTGGAATTGCTCGTCCGTAATATTGAGCTGTTCAAAGATCTCTTTCGGCGTCTGTGTCAAGAACGGCTGAAGTAAAATAGCTGCCCTTCTGAGCGACTCTGCCAAATGAACCATCACGCTGCCTAATTCACGGCGTTTTTCCTCGTCTTTTGCAAGAATCCAAGGTTCTGTTTCATCAATATATTTATTTGTCCTGCTGATTAGCTGCCACACGGAAGAAAGGGCTACAGAAAACTCCATGTTTTCCATTGCTTCTTCATATTTTTGTACTGTTTCGGTGTTCACACCAAGGAGGTCTTTGTCAAACGGTGTAACAATCCCTTCGTAGGAAGGAATTTCTCCGCCAAAATATTTATTGATCATCGCAACAGTCCTGTTCAACAGGTTTCCAAGGTCATTGGCGAGATCATAATTGATTCTTTCGACAAACCCTTCAGGAGTGAATACACCATCGGATCCAAACGGCACTTCTCTCAATAAATAATAACGTACTGCATCCAGGCCGTAGCGGTCGATCAGCATAACCGGATCGACAACATTCCCTTTGGACTTGGACATTTTTCCGTCCTTCATAAGCAGCCAGCCATGGGCAAAAACCTTTTTCGGAAGCGGCAAATCAAGCGCCATGAGCATGATCGGCCAGTAAATAGTATGAAAGCGGACAATTTCCTTTCCAACGATATGGACATCCGCCGGCCAGTATTTCAGATATTTGGAATCATCATCTGTTCCGTAGCCAAGCGCAGTGATATAGTTGGTCAATGCATCGATCCAGACATAGATGACATGTTTCGGATCGCCGGGAACTTTGATGCCCCAGTCAAATGTCGTCCTGGAGACTGCCAAGTCTTCCAGCCCCGGTTTGATGAAGTTATTGATCATTTCGTTTTTTCTTGATTCGGGCTGGATGAAACCGGGATTATCTTCATAATATTGCAGGAGCCTGTCTACATATTTGCTCATCCTGAAGAAATAGGACTCCTCTTTTACCAGCTCCACCGGGCGTCCGCAATCAGGACAGTTTCCATTGTCAAGCTGCCGTTCTGTGAAGAAAGATTCACAAGGTGTGCAATAATATCCTTCATATTCATCCAGATAAATATCGCCTTGATCCAACAGCTGCTTAAAAATCTTTTGAACAACAACTGTGTGCCGGTCTTCGGTTGTACGAATGAAGTCATCATAGGAAATATCAAGTTTCTTCCATAACCTTTGAATCCCGCTGACAATATGATCAACATATTCCTTTGGGGTAACATTTTCTTCTTTGGCCTTTTTTTGGATTTTCTGTCCATGTTCGTCCGTTCCGGTCAAATACATGACGTCAAAACCGCGCATCCGCTTGTAGCGTGCCATTGCATCACCCGCTACCGTCGTATAAGCATGGCCGATATGCAAATTCCCGCTTGGATAGTAAATGGGGGTTGTTAAATAAAACGTTTTGAGTTTTTCTTTCACCATGTTTCCTCCCTCTCGCTAACAGGATGCCGTTAAACATCAAAACCCACTCTTTGCATCTTGTCCTCTTCTACACTAAAAATATACGTGAAATCAACGATTCCTGCAACTTGTGCCTATTACTAAGGGAACATGAAAATCGGTCCTTTGAATGACGATTCAATTGAATGGATACGAATCCGTAGGAATTTCTATCTAATAAATTGACATTTTTTTAACTTCTAATTGACGGGAATAGGAAAGACTGGTACGATAAATCTGATTATAAATGTGACAAAAAGTATGTTTTTTGATATAAACAAGTTTCTTTGAGAGGAGAAAAGTAGTATGAAATCTACTGGAATTGTGCGAAAAGTCGATGAACTTGGACGGGTAGTCATACCTATTGAATTAAGGCGCACCTTGGGGATTGAAGAAAAAGACGCACTTGAAATATACGTAGATGATGAAAAGATTATCCTGAAGAAATATAAACCGAGCATGACTTGCCATATTACAGGCAATGTATCCGATGAAAATGCCTTTTTTGCCGGTGGGAAATTGGTCTTAAGCCGTGAAGGAGCCGAGCAATTAATACAGGAAATCCGTGAATCCTTCAGTTTTGATAAAGTGAATAATTAATAGAATTTTAAAAGCCCCTTCAACAATATGAAGAGGCTTTTTTGTTTTCGGGTGCGTTACACAAGCGTTTCCGCCTTACATCTCAGTCGCTTAACGCCGCCCTCCGCTTTTCTATGCAAATACTTCCGTCCACTCATCCCTGTGGGCGAGCATTTTTTTGGCCAGTTCTTTGGCGCCTTCCAATGAGTGGCTTGCTGCCCATCCGCATTGCACTTCATTGCAGGCCGGAACTTCGGTTGCTTCCAGTACATCGTTCAATGTTTTTTCCAGAATATTTAATACGTCTTCATAGTCATCGTGGTTGACAAGGGATAAATAATAGCCGGTCTGGCAGCCCATCGGGCTGATATCGACGATTTTATCCGAATGGTTTCTGCTGAATTCCGCCATCATGTGCTCCAATGAATGGATCGAAGGCATTTCCATATGCTCTTTGTTCGGCTGGCAGAACCGAAGGTCGTATTTCCGGATGATATCACCGTTTTCTCCTTCCACCACGCCCGCCAGACGGACATAAGGGGCCTTCACTTTCGTATGATCCAAATTGAAGCTCTCCACGTTCATCTTTTGTTCAGTCATTGATTCCCTCTCCTTTTCTCGGCATCTATCAGCCACACAAATGCATTCATTTGCTTGAATGTGATCCGGAAGCCGTTTTCTTCAAATATTTTCCTTAGAACTGGAATAGTTGTGTAATATTCCGTCTGCAAATCAACTGCAAGACGGTGATGATTGTTTCGCAGTGCTTCTTCTATTATAGCCTGTTTGGCAGCATCATTGATAAAAACCGTATCAGCAAAAACAATTTTCCCGGACTCGTTGAGAATGTCGCTGTACAGCGCGACTGCCTTCCTTTTTTCCTCATCGGTCAAATGGTGGAAAGCATACGTGCTTGCGATCGTATCCGGATTTTTTTCCGGCATGGGAAAAGCCAAAAAATCACCATCGACAATCTGAACATTCGGAAGCTTTCCTTTCGCCCTGTTCCTCATTCCTTCAGAAGGCTCTATACCGTATACTTCAAACCCATTCTTTAAAAATTTTTCTGTCAAATTCCCTGTTCCTACTCCAAATTCAACGATATACCCTTTTGAATTTTTTGCCACCTCATCAAGAATTTGTTCGTAATGAGCAAATACTTCTTTATATTCTACGTCGGAACCAACGACAGTTTGATCATACGTTTCGGACCAGGCATCAAACAGATCATTGAAATTTTTCGCCATATTATTCACCCTTTTCTTATAAAAATAATCGGAATTGAGTTATGACTTAATTTATCACTTGTTTTTGAAAAAAGCAAGAAAATATTAAGAAAAGCGCAAGCGCCTTGCCCATCGACGTACAGACTGGAGTGCCTCCGACGAGATA
>NZ_VEKZ01000103.1:0-4190 GCF_007681465.1 Siminovitchia fortis | reverse complement strand
TATACCAAAGGCTGGAGCCCTTTTTGTATTTAGTTACTAGATTTTACTTTCGTAATTCAGGTTGATTATTAATGGAGATAAAAGGGCATTGGGAGATATTTGCCAACATTGGTTTTTAGGACATTATTTACAAGAGTGGACTTCAAATCAAGCAGTATTTCTCCTTGAGAAAGATATGATACATACATATGTACCTTATTTACTTTTACCGTACGGTAAATCTATTCGAGTTATTGAGCCAATCAGTCTTAAGAAAAGACTGATTGAAGTTTTGTCGGAATTAATAAAATTTCATCAAATTTGATAACTTCCCTGACGCTAGGTGTCAGGGAAGTTATGTTATATTTGGCTATATTAAATGTGATTGGAGTGTTATTGGATGCAAACAAAAAAAGTTTTTCTTTATGTATTTAATACAATGTCGGACTGGGAATATGGATATTTAATTGCTGAACTAAACTCAGGAAGATATTTCAAAAAAGATTTAGCACCTTTAAAAGTAATTACAGTAGGAGCTAATAAAGAAATTATTAATACAATGGGAGGACTGAGCATAAAACCAGATATTTCCCTTGATGAGTGTACTCTTGAGGGTACGGATCTTATAATTTTACCTGGAGGGAATACTTGGGGAGAAGATATTCATCAACCTATTTTGAAAAAAATTGGCGAGGCTTTAAAGCTTGGCACTATTGTTGCTGCAATTTGTGGTGCAACTGAGGGACTAGCGAATGTTGGATATCTAGATTCTAGAAAGCATACAAGCAATGACTTAGAGTATATTAAAATGGTCTGTCCTAATTATAAGGGAGAAAAATTTTATGAGATGGAACCTGTAGTGTCTGGCGAGAATTTGATTACTGCATCAGGAGTAGCTCCTCTGGAATTTGCAATGGAAGTAATGAAGAAATTAGATGTATTTGCACCAGATACATTGCATTCATGGTATAACCTAAATAAGACTTATAAACCTGAATACTTCTTCCAGTTAATGAATTCAATAAGTAGATGAACTAAAAAAATCAACTTATATAAGTTGAATTAAA
Source organism: Siminovitchia fortis (assembly GCF_007681465.1). Classification (NCBI taxonomy): domain Bacteria; kingdom Bacillati; phylum Bacillota; class Bacilli; order Caryophanales; family Bacillaceae; genus Siminovitchia; species Siminovitchia fortis. Next base: position 3,144 of record NZ_VEKZ01000103.1, on the reverse strand, counting down.
GATTTACATCTTAACGCAAAGACGGTCTATGACTTCGTCCGTCCTTGTGTTGATGTCTAAAACAAACTTTCTTACATTGATCCTGATTTCCTGAACTTTGGCATAGAAGACATTATTAATAATAGTTTCTTTCATCCATTTCCAAAGCCCTTCAATCAAGTTTAACTCAGGACTGTACGGCGGAAGAAAGACCAGTTCAAGTCGGTCTTGATTCTCTTCCAAGAAAGGCTGAATCAACTTGGCATGGTGGATTCTTGCATTATCCAATATCATGACAATCTTTCCAGTGGGATATTTTTTCAAAATAAGCTTCAGGAATTCAAGAAAGACTTCGGCGTCATAATGTTCGGCCTCGGACACAAAGACCTCTCCGGTTTCGTAATTCAGGGTGCCCAGCAGTTTGGCTCCCCGGTGTTGTCCGTAAGTAGGAATGAGTCTTTGGCAGCCCTTTAGGAACCAGGATCTCTGGATAGCTTGGTAATCCCTGATCATGGATTCGTCTTCGAATAAGAGATGATCGATCTCTTCGTTCAAAAGCTTTTTTTTAGTGACGGAAAGGTTTCGTTCTTGAATTCTTCCTGTTTTTTCGGGTCCGCCTTTTTTAAGGTGTAAGTAGGCCTGGTATAACTGAGCCCAAGATCTTCAAGGAGCCTTGAAACTCCACGAAGCGTATAGGTTTGACCCCATTCCCTTTCGATGAAATCAACCATGATGGAAAGCGTCCAGTTATAGTGGTTATCATAACCCACATCATGTGGTGTTTGATAAGCGATGATCTGGATGAGCTCATGCTCCTGCTGTTCAGTCAATTTTCTTGGGGCGCCCGGGGATTGGCCCATCTCAAGCCCATCCAACCCTTCACTCCGATAGATTTGGATATATGAAGAAACCGTCTTAGTGGAACGAAGGACAATATCGGAAATATCCTTCTGTTTATATCCTTTGAGGTAAAGGTGGATGACCTGGTATCGTTCAAACATACGTCGATCATTAGTTTTCTTCATAGCTTCCTTGACAAGTGAAGCTTCCGGTTGGGTTTGGCTCATTGTTCTCATCCTCTCGATTGGACTTTTTTACTTAATACCCTATAGAGAGGGAATCAGAACCTTTTAAATTCAACATATATAGCAGTTTGATATTAGTTTAAATAATTACCATGCTTTAGACGATGTCTAAGCATGGTTTTTGTATATAACTTAAAATAAAGACCTTAAAAAGCAGTATAAATGCAACTTGAATAACGAACATACATTCTTGTTTTTAGTTTGAACGTTTTCTTATAAAAAGTCAATCAATAATCAAGAAATATTGCGGATGCTCAGGAACAGTACTTAACGGAACATAAGACAGACTTTGGATAGTGGGGAGAGATTTCTGTCTTGGTTAAAGTGCGATATTTATAATAAAGTTTGATACAATTAAGTTACGTGGCTATTTTTCGATAGTTCTGCAATTGAGCCAAGTTGGTGATTTATCCAAGCAATAATCCTCTAAACTTTTATGGTAGATGATATTAATACGAAAAGAATCCATTTTGACTAAAGGTTTCAAAATGGATTCTCTTATTTGTCTTAAAATATAGGGGACTGCTTGTATAGTGCGTAATAAGATTTAACTTAAAACACCTTCCGCTGATAAATAAATTGGCTGACCATCCAAGAGGTTAGATAAAGAATAATAGAAAGCGCTGCGCCACTAAGGTAAAGTGCTGTTGTTGATAAGCTTGTAAGAAAATCTGTAATAGTTGTGAGATGTTTTGCCAGGAATCGGATAAGGGGTGGCAGAACAACTGCTGAAATTATCATTCCGACTAAAACTGCTACGCCTATATAACCGGGTTTTAATATATAAAACATCGGAAATGCAAATGCAGAAAAGACGAAGAATAATCCCATAGCGATGGTTATATCTTTAATCATAAAGCCATAATTAAATATATATAGAATGATACTAGCTACACCTATTGATAAAGTCATGTATGCAATGCCACCGATGTATTTTGCGGAAACGATCTCTTTTCTCGTATATGGCAAAGAATTAAGAAGGATATTAGACTCTACCTGTTCATCATAAATATATCCATTCAACGGTATATAGGCGCCCGCCAACAAAAAAATGAAGGCTGGACTCATATGATCTCCGAAAATCGCGAAAAATATAATGAATGGAATAAAAAGTATTATTTGTGATTTTTGTATAACGAAATCTTTTTTTATCAAGTTAAACATATTGGCTGGCTCCTTTCGTATAAAACATAATATCCTCTAAGGAGGCTTCCTCCATAACTACTTGATCTCCTAATAATCTTCTTACTTCTTCTGCATTATTTGTTATTGCTTGAAATTCAGTCGAAGAATGTTCGATACTCATAAAACTTTTTTCAATGTCGTGATCGAGTAGATTGGCATTTCCTTTGACTAGCGCATAACGCTCCTGTATATCACTTATCGACTCATTGAAGAGAATCTTTCCATTATGAAGGAAAGTAATATTGTCTGCAATCCGCTCTAAATCACTGGTTATATGAGTGGAAAAGAGGATAGTCCGCCTTCCATCAGCCATCAGTTCTTTTAAGATATCCAACAGTTCTCTTCGGAAAACGGGGTCCAATCCGGCTGTCGGTTCATCCATCATAATAAATTCAGCTTCATGAGATAGAGCCATTGCTAAAGAAGTTTTCATTAGCATTCCTTTTGAAAAGGTTTTTATTGCTTTAGTTAACGGGAGTTCAAACTTCTTGATATAATCATAAAATTGATTGTCACTCCAATTTTTATAGGCTGGACCAATGATTTTCCGAATATCTTTTAGATTTAAGCTTTCATAAAAGACATTACTATCATAGACAAATCCTATGCGTTCCTTGATTTCCTTTCCATGCTTAGCATAACCCTTTCCAAATACCTTTATTTCACCTGAATCTGGTTGCAAAAGATTCATTATTAACTTCATGGTGGTTGATTTTCCTGCTCCATTTGCCCCTACGAAACCTGTTATTTGACCTTGTTTTACTTGCAAATCGATATGCTCCAAAGAAAAGCCTTTAAAATATTTGTTTACATTTTTAAATTCTACTATGTTTGTAAAGAATCACTTTGTTCCGTCAAAAACAGGCCTTCTTTATTCAAATTCCTTCAGCGTGAT
>NZ_VEKZ01000102.1:0-4892 GCF_007681465.1 Siminovitchia fortis | reverse complement strand
TAGCTATTTTAAGAAAAAGATAGATTAAGAGTAACTATGTCCAAAATTCGGGGGTTAATCCGAGTAAAATCTTTGATATGGAACTAAATATTCAATTGCCTCTGGTCATAGAATAGATGACTACACTTTACTCTACCTCATTAATTCCCTTCTTTAATAAAGCTAAAGATTCTCTTGAAAAAACACCTTGTTTATAAGCCTCAATTATTGCTTCTGTAATACTCCGTTCATCAAAAGCAGGTTGTCTCGGAACCTTTTGACCGTTCTTTTTATATCTCATTATTACCTGTTCACCTTTTTCTTCACCATCTTCAAATTTTACACACTATCTATAGATATTGAGTATACACTTGATACCTTAAATTCTGATTCCACAATTGGTTTGTATGTTGTTTTTGTCATATAGTCCATCTCCTCATCAAAAATCGTTAGTCCTGTATAGGATGACTTTTAGAATCTTGGTTTTTGCCATATTATTGTATAGATGAAATTGGCACACTTATCCTGTCCCTTGCAACACAAACATTTTTATATTCGATATAGCATTCTACGTAGTGTTCGCCTTAAAAATTCATGAAACTGGGGTCAGACCCCTTTTCGCCAAAATATAAGATATTTGGATACATTTATTCAAAATGCCTTACTTTATTTTCTTTTTTTCTTCTCTCTCATTATAAAAAGATATATAGCAAAAAGGATAACTGTTGAAACTCCCATTAACATTCCATAGTTTAGTAATGTATCTAATGAGGACAGTTCTCTGGAAAATCGAATTTCATAAATTGGTTTAATGATATAATCAAAAATTACAGACATTGATAGAATAACAGATACAAAACCAATGATAAAATGAAAAATGTTATCCCTTTTCGTTTTTGAGAACTCCTTTTGTCTAAAAGAAATATCTGCTAACGCTTCAATGCGATTAATTTGATCATTTATTTTGAAGAGTTCATTTATGGCATAGTCCATTATTGTGTGTGCTTTAAGAATGCTTGAATATTTAAGTGAAATTTGTTGCTTTAGAAGATGAAGTTCTTTTTTGGACTTTAGTAACTCACCTAGGGATTCATCATCTACAACTTTTGAATATACAACCATCTTAGTATTTAAGATTGATAGTTCATCGTCCAAAACTGCAGCAGGCATATATGAGTCCAAAATATCACCAAGTGTTAAAGTGATATGCTCAAATACATAAAACTTAGTCGATGGATGTTCACTAAAATTAATCAATTGTCTATCATATAGTGGATTATTTTCAGTGTAAGCAAATCCGTTTCTAATTAACTGGATTTGTTCCTGTGTTAGATTAGGATTATCTAGCGAGATTAAAGTCCTTCCGAACCATGAATATTTCTCGTATTTTAATAGCATTGATAAAAACATTTCAGCAAGTTCATGAACATCTCTTACAGAAAAACCCTCTGAGTTAAATATAGCTGATTCATTCGCTTCAAAATTGAATAACTCTCCATTTTCTTTGTCCATTTCTATACCTAGTGCTACAAAGTAGGTATACGGTAGTTTTAGGTTCTTTATTTTGTCCCCAATTCTTAGTAATCTATATGCAAATTCTTCGACAGTCTCCGCCTCATCGTGTGGAAAATAGTTGAAATCAACTATTACAATTTCTTTATTTACTACTTTGACCACAGGATAAATCCGATAATAATATTCTGGATTCTTTTCCAACTCAAGAACTATAGGCTGGAATATAAAATAGTTATACTCATCTTTAAAGTCATCATCTTTTGCAAAGAAGAAGTTTCTAAATAGCTTCTCTCCAGAAATATGACCTAAATAATGTGTTTCAAAGTCATCAATATTGGATTCACCAAATTTTAATGTGGCCATCGTTGTATAATTTTCCGTATGAAAGTCTATCTTAGACTTATCAAGTTTACCATCTTTTACACGGATCATATTGAATTCATCATCAATGTAACAATATAGAGCTCTTGTAGCTATAAGACTTGTAACAATCTCTGGATCTAATTTTGCATCATATAGACCAAAAGAAAAGCTCTTCCTAACTCTATAATCTTTAATATATGTTTGCATACCTTCTCCTTAATTAGTAATTCTTACTTATATTTACTTATGTTGCTGCTCACCGTTGTGATATGACGAGAGTGATTGCTTCTGCCATCTCTCTTTCTATATAAACTTTAACTTTTTTTGGTTCTTCAAAATCTAAACAGGAATATGTAACGGGTCCTTGTTTATTATGGCAGCCTGTATTTTCCTTCTTAGATAGTCCTTTAAATCATCTTCTTGTTCAAGAACCTTGTATATTTCCTCGAGATTCACTAGAACTATCAATACCTTAGAAAGTGACTCTTTACAAAGTGCAACAGCAGGTTGGGTAAATGATGAAGTAGAAATAAATATTCCACAGGCATGGCCTCTATTAAAAATGCGGACTAAGTGCTGAGAAACTTCTCCAACACCAACTGGTTTGTCCCACCATTTCATTTCTACCAGAAATACTTGGCTATCTACCTCTACTACTCCATCAATTTGTTCAACAATCCCTTCGCCATCTGAACCAATTAAATTGAATGATTCTCTGACAAGAATCCCATAGCTTTTAAACAGCTCATTTAAAACATGCTCTAATTCCTTACCCCTTTTGTGAGGATTGGATATTGTAAACAAATGATTGAATCCTTCTTTTAATTTACTTCTTTCTTTACGAAGATTTTGTACTTCATTAATTCTACGCTGGTACTCCTTTCGGTTTTTCTCAGCCTCTTTATCACGAGCAATTTTCATCCTCATAAAGGCATCTTTAGTGTTGACTACTTTTTGTATTTCAGCAACCAGCCCCCTAGCTTTTAACTGATCATCCGGCCAGCAAGACGAGAAACTCTCAAATTCTACTACCCTCTTTAAAACTTCACGTCGCTCCCTTAGTGTCTTTTCACCCGCTTCATTAAGCCTACTCAGTACAACTCTAACAATTTCATATTTCGTTACATTTTGGCGATCTGATCTTACTCGACTTTCTAAATCCAATGTATATTGCTTTGATACCCCTGAGCCTTTAAAGAAGATCATCACATCATTTTTAGATCTAAAAAGTAATGGAATCGTATCCACTAGCAAATTAAACAGTTCAGGAGGATAATGATAGAATTTACCCACTGTCTTCCCTCCATTATTTTATGGTTTAACGATAATTAATTCATCAGCATTTAAACCGTCTTTTACATATAATTCTGGCGTATCTTTTTCTGGAATCCCTTCAAGCATCAGAGCAGTTTTTCCTTGTTCGAATGCCTTTTTTACTGAAAGTCCAAATCCGATAGCAGAATAAAACTGAGCAGCAAAAACCCTGGCAGCTTCATCGCCTATTGTTGTCGTCATCCCAATTACTGCATCCACATGTTGTACCACTGCCTGTGCTTGTCCATAAGAAAAACAGGTATTAAAAAACACCAATTTAATATCATCCGATGTACTCATCATTGTTTGGACTATTGCCTCTTTGGAAACAAGTTTAGCATTCCCTTGATTGTCTTGGAAGACGATTTCATCATCCTCAGATCCATGTCCACTAAAGTGAATGATTGTGGGATTTTCCTCATTAATTGCTTGTATTACGCCCAAAGTCTAGTAGCCCATCGGGTTTCGAATGATACAGAATCCCTATGCTCTGATTTTCTGATCATCCCTTGAATGACCCTAGTTTCTTCATCCAATCTTAATTGTGGTGCATCTAATGGATTCGAAGCCACAAATATGACAGTAATTTCTTCTGGTAAGTTTTTCAATTCTTCCAATGCACTATTTGTCTCTTGGTGCATTTCACTATGTCTATCTAGCATTCCGCTAACCTCCTTCATACGTTTTTCGTTATCAGCTAGTCTCTTCTTTTCGACAGCATCTCTTTTCTTTTGCTCACGTTCAACTTCACGACCCAGCTTCTTTTCTTCAGCTATTACATCTCCCTCTATTTTTGCTATTTTTTTATCAATTGCCGCAACCTTTTTATCAATATCAGCTAGTTTCTTTTCTTCCCGTTCAATTTCTCTATTTTTAGATTTTATTGTAACAGTTGACTTTGTTCTACCTATAGTTGCTTGAGCCGAAAGAATTTTTTTCTTATGTGAAGGTATTTTTCCTAGCTCGGAGGCTTTAGAAATCCTTAGTTTGTTTAACTCTTCTTTTTTTCTTTTGATTGTCCTTCTATATGTTTCAATGAGGGACAAAATGTCCGACCTCCCCAAATCCAATTTTATTCCTAATATTATACTGAATATTCTACACACAAAAACACACTTTTGCAAACGTTTGTTCCACTTAATGTCACTAAAAAGACAGTTCCATTATTATGTATAGGAACTGCCTTCTACTGTTTATTCTTAAGTTGTCTGTTGCTGAGCATCACTTGTGTTATTATTTTTTTTCATTGAGTTCATTTAAAATATCAAACATTTTATATACTGTTTCCATAATTTCATTCTTTCTTTGTGTTGATAGCTCAGGAATCGAAAATGTGTTGTAGCAAAGTCCAGCTGAATAACGATACCGGTTTTTTAATCTACCACTGACAGCCTTGACCCATGTCATAGGCATTCTGGACATCAATATTCCCAGAAGATAAACATCTGTATCATAAATTACATATATTAGGTTTGATAGTTTAAGGGCTTTGCATGTTAATGCACAAAAAACCCTCGAAATATTGTTATATCAACGTTTCAAGATTTTTTTGTTTTTATTTACTTTGCAAAGTGATGACTCCTCCATTCTATTCACAAGTAGTCCTCAGACGGGTATATGGAGTTGCTTTAAGGTGTTAGATCACATTTCCCTAATGATGTAAAGAATCACTTTGTTCCGTCAAAAACAGGCCTTCTTTATTCAAATTCCTTCAGCGTGAT
>NZ_VEKZ01000101.1:0-5247 GCF_007681465.1 Siminovitchia fortis | reverse complement strand
TCAGGTTTTTCACCGGAGTTAATTTGAAATTAGGTGTCTGAAATAATGTGCTAGTTTACACTAATGAAGACATAATCTATCCTTCTAACTCTAGCGGAGGCAGACTGTTTACTAAGTCAATGGTTTGGATTGAAACGTTTATGACCCTTAATAATAAATTAAAGATATACTTTTCATCATTTGAGTAAAGGTTTGGATCATCTACAATACCTGAATTTTTGTCTGTTTTCACCTGATACTGCTCCATAATCCAATCAATCGCAGAACGCCCATTCACTATATATTCATAAGCCTCTTCTGGAATATTCGAAATCGTTATATCACTGTTATATATTATAGTATCCCGTTTATTTTTCTTAGGATACCTCATCTTCGTAACTTTCAGTGAAGGATTTGCGCTATAGTTGATTTTAACCTCCGAATATGGTGGCACCTCTTCGTAATTAAGATGTAAATCCGTAAGAATATGACCAATCCGTATAAACTCTTTGTAGTTTTTTGAAAAAGGTATAGTGGGCAATCCTTTCATTAACTCATTTTTATTATCTTGAATATATTCTTTGGAGTGTAATAGTCCATAGATATAAGAAAACACATCTTCATTCGATAATTCTATCCCGTATTTTTCATTCCAAATCTCAATGTAGTCCCGACTAATTGCACTCGAAGTTGTATTTCCAAAAAGATCGTCTGCACCTTCGTTATAAATGCATAGGGGAAATGCTTGTGAGCCTCCTGTAAATAAATTCAAATCCGAAACTTTATTTGTAGCCAAACAAGAAAATTCTTTCGTCCCTGCTTTTCCAGGTAACAAAATTACTTTATTTTTGGAATGAGGATTTGGGAAAATTTTCGGCATCGTGTATTGCCTATCTAATAAGGAACTTTCAAAATACAGTTTCTTTTTCGTAAATGGCCTATAGAGACACGTGTATATCCTGTCATTTTTATAATCTAATTTCTTATGATTGTTAAATCTGGTAATTAGATTACTTGTCCATTTGATTTTTTTAGGAGAAACTAACTTTTCTTGAGGTAGATTTGTTTCTAAGCCTACATTATAGTTATCAATCATATACTTCATGTTAGTGACTAGGTTACTTTGAGAGAAATTATATGACCACGAGTCCCTACCTGTTTTAATCCCCCCGGAATATTCTATAAAGATTTTATCTTTAGTTGACTTTTTCTTGTCTCCTATCCTAACCGAAGGAGCACTGCTAGTAATACGCTGATTAATCCAATCACTGTGTTCGTTAGGAATAATCTGAGTGAAGTCTAAAGTAGATAGAGAATTCCATGTACTGATTGTCTCTAACTTTGCAGCTCTGCTTAAATAATCATCAATTTCTTTATAGTGAATATCACAGGTAGTCTTTTCACTGTTTCTAACCATAATGATTATCGCAATAGTTGCTTTAGATCCTTCACCGAAAACTCCACCCCCTTCTTTTTTTCTTTGTTCACCTGAAGTTCTCGCATTTCCTCTTAGATTAATTACATAGATATCACTAAACTCTCTATAAAGTGAATAACGAATACCATCAGTTGCAGAACCATCTATGAAAGAACCGTTACTGACAAAAGCTATTACCCCGTTATCGCCTATTCTATCTGAAGACCATCTAAATGCCCGTGCATAAGAATCATACAAAACTTGCTTATTCGTAGCAACGGAATGTGATACATAAGTCTTTTCTATTGAGCGATCCAGTTCTGGATATTTGAGGTTTTGAATATTGTCATTATTGCTGCGCTGTTTTGATGAGTATGGAGGGTTTCCAATAATAGCAAAAATAGGTTTCTTTTGCTGTTTCTTTAAACGCTCATTATTTTCATTAAATAGTTCGTTCGCAAAAGGGTCTTTTGGCTCTCTGCTGTCAAAGGTATCTGTTAAGACAATACCATTAAACGGGACATACTCTCCACCTTGCAAACTATGAAAAGTTTCTTCTATGTTAATGGCTGCTATATAGTAACTTAACAATATTATTTCATTGGCATGTATCTCCTGAGTGTATTTTCTAACTAAATCTTCCTTTTGAAGCAACCCACTTTGCAATAACCGAGTAATGAAGGTACCTGTACCTGTAAAAGGATCTAGTATGTGAACTCCCTCACTCGCCAATGACTTTCCAAAATGCTTCTTCAACACATCATCCACAGAGTGAATGATAAAATCTACTATTTCGACTGGTGTAAAAACAACCCCTAATCGCTGTGTCGTTTCATTGAATCCAACTTTAAAAAACTTATCATATAATTGAATTATGATTTCTTGTTTCGCTTTTAAATTGTCAATTCCCTCTGCACGTATGCGTACACTGTCATAGAAAGAATTTAATCGTTCTTGTTCCTTTATTAATCCTTTATCATCTAAAATTTCTAAAATAGACTCCATTGATTTAGAGACTGGATTATTGTTCACAAAGCTATATGATTCAAATAATGCTTCAAATACTGGCTTTGTAATTAAATGCTGGGCTAACATTTCAATTGCCTGCGTCTCTGTGATCGAATCATTGATATTATAGCGCAAGCTTTTTAGGAATTTTTGGAACTCTGTATAGGCTTGGCTATTTGTATCTTCTAGCATTACTCGAATTCGCAACATATGCTGTTGAGCAATTTCAGCTACATCTTTTGACCAATCTTCCCAATAACGTACATTTCCAACCTTACGAACAATTTTACCGTAAATGGCACGCTCTAAGTCTGTTAAATCTTCTTCTGTCAGCATCATTTCTAATTGATGTGATATAGGTTTTAATTCTCCATCTTCTGGAGCATTACCTATACCAATAATTTGAATCTGATCAGGTTTTTTCTTATTTAATTCAAGTTTATTAATCGTTGCATCAAAACGCTCATCCAATGAACGAAGGGCATTCAATACTTCCCATACAACACGATATTTATCGTTATTATCAAGGACACTGTTCGCATCATTTCCAGCAGGTACACCAATCGGTAAAATTACATATCCATAATCTTTACCTGGAGATTTACGCATAACACGACCTACAGCTTGAGCAATATCAATTTTTGATTTACGTGGTTTTAGGAACATAATGGCATCTAAGTCCGGTACATCTACCCCTTCTGTTAAAAAACGAGCATTGGATAAAATCCGACAAGTATTGTTCGGAACATCATCTTTCAACCAAGATATCTTTTTGTTCTTTTCGAGCGCATTCATTGAACCATCCGCATGGTCAATTTCAATGTCATATTGATGTTCATCGTCAGGGTTTTGATTTAAATATTGGTCAACAACGTGTGAAAACATATCTTTAATTAATTTTGATTCACGTATTGTACCCGTAAAGGCTATGGCACGTTTCATTGGCGCCCCAAGAGCTTCATCTGAATCACTTTTTCTCCGTACTAGCCCATTCCAGCAACCAATAATCTTCGTAATATCATCAAATTCTAGTTCCGAATCTTTATTTGCTAGCATCTGCTGAAAGCGGCGAGCAACCATTTCTTCGTCAACGGCCAATACCATTACTCTATAGTCCGTTAAAATACCTTTACGAATTGCGTCACCGAACCCAATACGATAAAACTCCTCGCCGTATAACTCAGGATCATCCATATCGGCTATGACAACTGACATTTCTTCAGCTTTTTGTTTGGCAACATCACCATAGACACGGGGTGTAGCCGTTTGATATAAGCGTTTTGCTGTTTTGATATTTTCGTCATAATGCACTTTTGTAAAGCTGCTATCTTCTTTACCGAATTCTGTTGCACCTGTTGTACGATGGGCTTCATCGCAAACAACTAAGTCAAACTCATAAAAGCCATTCTTTTGTGCTTCGATAATTACATCAATTGACTGGTATGTTGAGAAAACCGTTAGGAAATCTCCCTTTTCTTGATTTGTTTCAATTTGTTCCTGATATTCCAAAAGCTTTTCTGCACTAGTTGTCGCTGGATAACCAATATCAGCCACTGTAATATCTTCAAACTCATTGTTACTTTCTTGTTTCGTTACTTTTCGATCTGAACAAACGGCTATAGCGTCCATATTGTAATTCGTATCAGAAGTCCAACCTCGTAATGTTTGAGAAAGTAATTGAATGCTTGGTACTAAATACAGAACTCTAAAGACACCTTGCTTTTTCTTGGCTAATTCCTCCGCAATCGCCATAGACGTATAGGTTTTTCCTGTTCCAGGAGCCATAATTAACTTTCCACGATCTATTGTTTCAAAGCCTTTTACAACAGCTACAATAGCGGGTACTTGGTGAGGACGAGGTGTTTTCTTGCTTTGTATTTTTACCTTTTCGGGGGCATTAAATTTGAATTCTGACCAATCAATCGTACTATCTTTTAATTGTGTTAATGAAATGCGAGTAATTACCTTATCACGGCCCGCCAATGCACCCTCTGCATTTTTCCCCCACCGATCAGTAGATGTAATGATAATTCCTCTTGAATAATATTTCTTACCAACTTCATTTAAGAAAGAGTCAATATGTAACTTTTGAATAGTGGTATCCTCTGTGTAATATTTACATTGGATTGCAACTAGATTCCCAGTTTCACGTTCCCTAGCAACTAAATCAACGCCTGTATCATTTTTTGGTATTTCATATACTTCTGGCACTTCATTCAATTTCCAAATCTCATCAAATAAGCGCACATACATAGGCTCATTTTTAAAATATGTACGTGACAATAACTCAAACATTGTTCCTCTATCACGCTGTGTACGATACGGCGCATCCATTTCTTTAACTAATGAAATGAAGCTTTTTGAACTTTTCACTTCTGTACTCATTTGGTTCACCTTACTTTTATTTTAAATTAGCATTCTTTAACCGATTCAATTATTTAACCCTTTAATTATATCATTAAGACTACTTAACAAAAGGAACCAGAAAGTGTCAGTATTGATGTGCAATTGGTGTCCCTTTCTTTTATGTAGACCGTCACCTTATTTTAATTCACCCAAATCGAAGTGGTAGTTGGTTCCGAACGAGCCAAGAGATGCCCCTCATACTTTAAAACTGATTCCACTGCAAATCATCTTTATCATTCTTTCATTTCAAACATCGTTGTTTATTCGGCACCCGCACGTCGATTCCAAGATTAATACCGGTACAATAAACGGTTGTGACAATACCCTACAATTGTATAAAGATAAAAAAAGAAAGACCATCGTTTTAAATTTCTACCTGAATCCGTGACGTAGTTTGTTAAAAGCTTGAAAAGCAGGCTGATTTTACCCATTTTCAG
>NZ_VEKZ01000100.1:0-5474 GCF_007681465.1 Siminovitchia fortis | reverse complement strand
TTATCTCGTCGGAGGCACTCCAGTCTGTACGTCGATGGGCAAGGCGCTTGCGCTTTTCTTAATGGGGGATTGCGGAAGCTTGCGTGGAAAATAAATTTCTTTGAATCTATATCAATGTCCAACCATTTCATATTATAATGTAAATGTTTTGATATTTCGATTTCCGAAGCAAGTGACTGGGGGGAGGCTCGTGAGGCCAATTTTGTTAGGTGTGGTAGCTGCATTCTTTTTTGCCTTTACATTTATTTTTAACCGTGCGATGGATTTATCGGGCGGGAGTTGGATTTGGAGTGCCTCGCTTCGTTATATATTCATGGTTCCTTTTTTATTGGTGATTGTAATGGTCAGGGGCAACTTTCGCAAGCTGATTCAGGAGATGAAGGCGAATCCGGGGGAATGGCTTCTTTGGAGCACGGTGGGATTCGGCTTATTTTATGCTCCACTCACATTTGCGGCAGGATATGGGCCGGGATGGCTGATTGCGAGCACGTTTCAAATAACAATCATCTCGGGATCGCTGTTGGCACCGCTTTTTTACGAGACCATTCAGACTTCTTCCGGCCGGATTTCTGTCAGAGGAAAAATCCCCTATAGGGGGCTGGCCATGTCGCTGATTATTTTAGTTGGGATTGCTATGATGCAATTGGAGCATATGAACGGACTATCACTAAAAAATGTATTATTTTGTGTCATTCCGGTTATAGTGGCTTCCTTTGCATACCCGCTCGGAAACCGAAAAATGATGGGGGTTTGCGGCGGCCGTCTGGATACATATCAGCGGGTTTTGGGCATGACACTTGGAAGCATGCCATTTTGGCTGGTCCTTGCCGGCTGGGAACTTGCAACGGGTTCCCTTCCTTCACAGGAGCAGACGTTTCAGTCTTTGCTTGTCGCTATTTCTTCCGGGGTAATTGCTACTGTTTTATTTTTCAAAGCGACGGATTCTGTCAAAGACAATATGGGAAAACTCGCGGCTGTCGAAGCTACGCAATCACTGGAAGTGCCTTATGCTTTGTTGGGGGAAATTGTTGTGTTGAGCGCTCCTATGCCTGCTCCTGCCTCCTTAATCGGTATGATGCTTGTTGTGGCGGGGATGGTGCTTCACAGTTATGTTTCCCGTGCAAAAGAAATGAGAAGCGCCACCCAGTAATGTTTTGAGAAAAGGAGGGGTTTAATGATGGAAGCAGTCGTTTTTGATTTTGATGGTTTAATCGTAGATACCGAGTCGGTCTGGTATGAGGCTTTCCGCCAAGTTTTCCGTAATTTGGATTATGGTTTGACGATAGACGAATTTGCACTCTGTATCGGTACGTCCGATGATGTGTTGTTTGCGCACCTGAAAAAGAAGGTTTCTTTTGCAAAAGAAGCTGTCATAAAAGAAGCTGAGTCAATATATAAAGATCGATTACAAGGTTTGAAGCTGAGAGATGGAGTGTTGGAATATCTCAGTTCAGCGAAAAAGCTCGGACTTAAAATAGGGCTGGCCTCGAGCTCCAACAGGAATTGGGTGAATGGCTTTTTGGAGCGCTTTGAAATTAAGGACTATTTCGATGTTATTAAAACAGCGGATGATGTGGCCAATATCAAGCCGGATCCCGAGTTATATTTAGCGGCCATCAAGGATTTGAAGGCTGCTCCCAAAGATACAGTAGCCTTTGAAGATTCAAAAAATGGTTTAATGGCAGCACTTGCCGCTCGTTTAAATGTTGTCGTTGTTCCGAACCAAGTGACAAGCCAACTGGACTTTGATGGACATCGATTACGTTTGGATTCAATGTCCGACATGCCGCTGGAGGAGTTGCTTGTGGCCATCACTGATTCAGGCGAAAAGATAATTTAATTGGGATTGAACCTTTTTGTCGTGCCGTTAGTATTAATTTACAAGGAGACAGGAAGGGGAGTGTTGTATATGCCGGTGACAGGCTGGGTGGTCAGCAGTATTGTGGCGGGAGTCCTGGGCGCTATATCCGTTGGAATTATTGCTCCCATGAACAAGAAGGTTGTCCGGGATAAGTGGGGGAAAATTGATTTTACAAAAACAGATATATATTTTTACTGGACGCGTTGGGATACGGTCATTTTGATTTTTGGCATTTATACTTTCTTGAATATAATCGGCCTGTTCGTTTTCCTTTTAAGGGGGGATAATATCGACAGTCCGCTCATACAGTTTTTCATTCACCAAACGGTTGTAATCGGGCTCGTTACATTTCTTTGGATGATTACAAAGCTGGTGTATGTTTTCAAAGGAATCAAAGAGCGGTGGCCAGATGAGTTTAAATAGGGAAATTCGATTGGATGACGGTTCTTCGGAAACGATTGAAACGCTGTATGAGTTGTATAGAGAGCCGCTGTATAAGTTTGTCTTCAGATATACAAACGATCAGCAGTTAAGTATTGATGTAGTCCAGGATACATTTGAAAAATTGCTTAAAAACCAACGATATTCACCTGAAAAAGGCAAGTTTAAAACATATCTTTTTCAGATTGCTTACAATACGATGGCCACGAAGTTGAAGAGAAGAAAAAGGCTCTGGTCACTGCTGCCATTCGTTGCACCCGACAGAACAACGGACATTTCATTGGAAGAGAGACTGTCCGTCAAGGAAGCGGTGCAGCAATTGCCAGAGCTTCAGAGGGCGGTCGTCCTTCTTGCTTATTATCATGATTTGACGCAAACTGAAACGGCAGACATTTTAGGAATCCCGGTTGGCACGGTCAAGTCAAGGCTGCATCATGCCATGAAAAAATTGAAGGATGATTTGGAGGTGGACGGAGATGAAAAATAAAAACGATGAAAAACTGTTTCAAAAGCTGGATGAATTTGTGGTGGAAGTGCCCGATTTTCCCATGGAAAAATCATGGATGGAAAGGGCGGCGAACTGGCTATTCGATTCTGTCCGCCTTCCGGAAGTTGAATTGACTGAAAGAGGAATGGCACTCTTACTATTTCTGCCGGTTTTGATTTCAGCCATCTCCGGCATCCCGTTCATATTTTTATAAAGGAGCCAAACCATGTTAATGCCTAAGCTTTCTTTAGAGAAAAAAAGAAAAATGATCCAGGAAATCCAGGAATTTTTCCTGAAAGAACGCGGCGAGGAAATCGGTGAATTCGCTGCCGAAATCTGTTTTGAATTTATTAAAGACAGGCTCGGTCCCGTTTTTTACAACGAAGGCATCCGTGACGCGAGAGAAGTGGCGGAACAAAGGATGCAGTTGCTGGAAGAAGATTTATATGCGTTGGAAAAGAGGTTATCAGACTGAAAAAAGCCGCCACAAGCCATGGGTCATTGCGGAGCAAAAAATTTGGACGGAGCGCTACATAAAGAAGGATCCCCAGCGAATGGCCCAAGGAGGCTTGCTGTCCGGCGCGTTATGGGTTTTTGCCATTGCCATGGTCATCCTTGCGGGATTTAAGCTCGGGATCATCTATGCCGTCGTTGTATTTTTAACGGCAATTGCCCTGCAGCTGTTCACTGAGTTTTGGGTACAGGGGAAAAGCTATGATTGAAGGGGGTCAGCCCCCAATATTTAGGCTGTCGGGAAGGAACCTCTCGGCAGCCTTTTAATTATTTAGAATTCTTTAATTTTACACCGCACTCATTTGTTATAGTACAATAACAATGCATGGTGGTGATAAATAAATTTTTTGTGGTAAAGTAACAAAAAAGGAGGTCTTTATTTCGGTCTGAATAGAGGCAAATAAAATAAATAGAAATTTTGTTTAGATAATGTAATCGCTTCACTAAGCGGGATAGCTGAAATGGTTTTGCATCCGGGATACTCGAACAATTTCACGAATCCTAAACAGTTAGAGAGGTAATTTTCATGCAACAAGAAAATCTATCAAGGGGTTTAAAAAACAGGCACGTACAATTAATTGCCATAGGCGGGGCGATCGGAACGGGATTGTTTCTCGGAGCGGGGAAATCCATCCATCTGGCAGGGCCGTCTATTTTATTTGCATACCTGATTACAGGCGTCATTGGCTTTTTAATCATGCGCTCTCTGGGAGAAATCCTGCTGAGCAATTTAAACTATCATTCCTTTGTAGACTTCGTCCAGGACTATTTTGGTGATACGGCAGCCTTTATCACCGGATGGACTTACTGGTTCTGCTGGGTCACAATCGCAATGGCCGACTTGACGGCGGTAGGGATCTATACACAATATTGGTTCCCAAGCATCCCCCAGTGGGTACCTGGCTTCATCGCTTTGATTTTATTGTTGTTGATCAACCTGGCTGCCGTAAAATATTTTGGAGAAATGGAATTTTGGTTTGCCCTGATTAAAGTCATTGCCATCTTGGCGTTAATTTTAGTCGGGATAATTATGATTTTGAAAGGTTTTTCCACAGATGCAGGCCCTTCCAGCTTCAAGAACCTATGGAGTCATGGCGGCATGTTTCCGAATGGGATGACCGGTTTCATCCTTTCCTTTCAAATGGTCATGTTTGCGTTTGCAGGCATTGAGCTTGTGGGACTCACTGCTGGTGAAACAGAAGACCCGGAAAAGGTGATCCCGAGAGCAATCAATAATATTCCTATCCGTATTATCATTTTTTACATCGGTGCACTGCTGGTGATCATGAGCATCTATCCTTGGACAGCGGTTAAGCCGAATGAAAGCCCGTTTGTCCAAGTATTTGCTGCGGTCGGTATTTCAGCCGCGGCCGGTATTGTCAACTTTGTCGTCCTGACGTCAGCAGCATCGGCTTGCAACAGCGGCATTTTTAGTACAAGCCGGATGGTCTACTCGCTTGCGAAAAATGGGAAGGCGCCAAACAAATTTAAAAAGCTGACATCTCACAGTGTGCCGTCCACTGCTTTGTACTTTTCAGCTGTTATTATATTGATTGGTGTTGTTCTGAACTATATTATGCCGGAAGGAGTATTTACGCTTGTATCAAGTATTGCTACTTTCTGCTTTATCTTTATTTGGGGGATTACGGTTCTTGCCCATTTGAAATATCGTAAAACAAGGCCTGAATTAGCCAAAAAGAGCAAGTTTAAGATGCCGCTCTTCCCGTTTACCAATTACTTAATCCTTGCTTTCTTCGGATTTATTTTGGTAGTGCTTGCACTCGGAGAAGACACACGTATTGCGTTGTTCGTAACTCCTGTGTGGTTCATTCTTCTGTTTGTCATATATAAAATCAGGGCAATGAAAAATGAAGGATGAGAACAGGCGTAACTGCAAACTGGCCGGTTGTATGAAAGTACAGCCGGTCTATTTCATTTTTATCTGTGAATTATTCTTTTTCAGTATCTCGATAAATTTATCTGTATCTTTGGGAGAAATTGAAATAGTTTCGTATTTTCCATAGTTAATTTCGATTTTATGTATGGACAGGGCAGGGGACGTGAATGGATTCTTCGCAAAACGAATGGATTTGATGCTTCGAATGACTATCGTTTTTTTTCTTACACGGCACAACTAACACAACCAGTTAGTTGTGCTGATTCCACTTTTTT